>CAKURN010000007.1 GCA_934675695.1 uncultured Candidatus Melainabacteria bacterium
CACAAGAGATGGAGCTTTTACTGTAAATCAAGATGGAATGCTCGTTACAAAAACGGGTGATTTGGTTGGTTCCGGGATTTTTATTGACGGAAGTGCCGAAAAAATCGAAATCAGAAACAACGGCGATGTTTATACATACAAAAAACTAATGGATGAACCTACTTACACGGGCACGATTCCTGTCGTAAAATTTGACAATCCGGAAGGATTGAAAGATGTTGGAGCAAATGAATTTGTTGCAACAGAAGATTCAGGAAAAATGCAGCTTGTAGAAGAACCTGACTATGTAAAACAATATGGACTTGAGCATTCTAATGTTGATCCTATTAACGAAATATATAAAGTAGCTAGAGTAAATGCTTCTTTACTTGCTTCTTCTTCTTTGCAAAAAGCAATCAGAGAAATGTACGATACAGTAATTCAAGATATAACTTCATAAAAAGGGTAAATAATGGGGCTAATTCCAATAAATTTAATGAACAAACCGCAAAAAATGCTAGATATTATCTCACAAAGACAAGAAGCTTTGTCTGATAATATAGCAAATATGCACACAATAGGCTACAGAAGAAAAGACGTTGATTTTTCACAATACTTAAACAACACGCAACAAAGTTCAAACCTAGAAACAAGAACAATAGAAAAATACGGTCCTGCCCCTATTGCAAGTTCTTCTAACGGAGGTGAAAGAAAAACCACTGAAGAAGAATTGGTTTTGATGCAAGAAAATTATATGCTCTACAATGTAGCAGTAAGAGAACTTTCAAGCACAATAACACAAATAAAAACGGCACTAAATATATCAGCAAGTTAAAATTAAAGGAAATATAATATGGGTTTAATGAATGCATTTGAAATAGGCGCACAAGGCTTAAATGTCCATGGCAAAAGAGTAGAAGTCGCTGCAAAAAACATAGCAAATATTGATACTCCAAATTATTCAAGAAAAATCCCTATAATATCATCAAACCAAGACCAAAGTTTTGCAACAGTGTTGTCTTCTATGGGTATGGGGGCATTAAACGGTTCAGGTAGTAGTGGTGGAGTGAATTTTGACGGGATTGTAGAAGATTCTACTCCCGGAACAAAAGTCTACAAACCGGGACACCCGGATGCTGACAAAGACGGCTATATCAGAATGTCTAATACAAATGCTTTTGTTGAAATAGCTGATGCTACAATGGCACAACGTGCTTATGAAGCGTCGTTGAGTGTTATTACAATATCAAAAGCAATGGCAACTGCCGCATTAGAAATAAATAGATAAAATTAGCCAAAAAGAGAATATGAAATTTTAAAAAATAGTCGTATAAAAAATATATGGCTATTTTTATTGAAAAAATTAAAGCAAGGCAAATTATTGATTCTAGAGGAATCCCCACGCTGAGCGTCGAAACCGTTTTGTCTGACGGCACAAAAACAATAGCAACCGTTCCATCTGGAGCTTCTAAAGGTGCAAAAGAAGCAGTAGAATTAAGGGATTACAACCCCAATTATCTTTTTTCAAAAAGCGTTCTTGGTGCAAAAGACAACGTAAATTCTATCATATTTAACAATCTAAAAAACCAATCGCCTTTTTCGCAATTTGAAATTGACAAACTTCTCGAAAAATTGGACGGAAGTTCAAATTTTAAAAATTTAGGAGCTAATGCGACTTTAGGAACTTCTTTATCTATTTGCGAAGCTGCAAGCAAATCTAGAAAAATTGAATTGTTTGAATATATTGGTGGAATGAATGCAAATATTTTACCTATCCCAATGATAAACATAATAAATGGTGGTGCTCATAGCAACAATAATCTTGATTTTCAAGAATTTATGATAGTACCTTTAGGCTATAATTCGTTTAAAGAAGCAATTGAAGCGTCTTTAGAAGTTTTTAACAAATTAAAAGAAATACTAAAAAAAGAAGGCAAATCAATCTCTACAGGAGATGAAGGCGGTTTTGGGGCTGATTTCAATTATACAAACGAAGCGATAGATTATATTTTAGATGCAATTGAAAAAAGCAACCACACAACAAACAAAATCAAACTGGCACTGGATTGTGCCGCAAACGAAATGTTTTATGAAGACAAATACCATATCGACAATAGAGTCCTTGAAAGCGAAGAAATGGTCGAATATTTGAAAAATTTGTCAACTGAATATCCTATTATTTCTATCGAAGATGGATTAAATGAAAACGATATAATAGGGTGGAAAAAACTGACCACAGAATTAAGTAATAAAATAATGCTTGTTGGAGATGACATTTTTACAACCAATGTAAAATCTTTAACAGAAGGGATAAGAAACAACATTGCAAATGCCATTTTAATAAAACCAAATCAAATAGGAACACTGACAAAAACCCTAGAATGCGTAAAATTAGCAAAAAACAATTGCTATAAAACAATAATCTCTCATCGCTCCGGAGAAACAGAATCAACATTCATTGCTGATTTAGCGGTTGGATTGAATGCAGGCTTTATAAAAACAGGTTCACTATCCCGCTCTGAAAGATGTGCAAAATACAATAGGCTTTTGTATATAGAAGATTATTTAGGACAAAATGCAAGATATTTTGGAAATTGTTTAAAAATAATTTAAAAAATTAAAAGCTCTCAAGATAAAATTGAGAGCTTTTAATAAAGATATATTTAAAATCTTATGCTTCTTCTTTTGTTTCTTCTTCAAAAACTTCTTTAATTGTTTCAGAAGCAACAACTTCAACATTCAATTGAGCTTTAACTTTTGAAGACAATTTAATTGTCATTACAAAGTTACCGATGTGGTTGATTGGATTGTCTAAGATGATTGATTTTTTATCGATTTCCATACCACATTTAGCAAGCAATTCTTCTGAAAGTTTTTTTGTTGTGATTGTACCAAACAATTTGCCTGATTCGCCTGCTTTTGCAGATAAAGAAATAGCACCGATTTTTTCGATTTCTTCTTTTGTTGCAAGAGCTTCTTGATGTAATTTTTCAGCTTTTGCTTTAATTCTTGCAATATTTCTTTCTCTTTGTACTAAAGCACCTTTTGTTGCTACTTCAGCCAATGAATTAGGAATAAGATAGTTTCTTGCATAACCGTCTTTAACGTTAACCAAGTCGCCTACTTCACCTATATTTTGAACATCTTTTTTTAGTATAACCTGCATGGTTTTCTCCTTATATTAAATTATTTTTGTTTTTATTGTTGGGCTAATTTTTATCTTATTTAAAACATGCTTAAATTTCAAGTATGGTCATTTTATTTAGCTTTTTTTTCTTTTGGTTTTTCTTTTTTTTCAGCACTTTGTGGAACTTTTTCTTCTTCAACTTCTTCTGTTTCTTCAGAAATCTGATCAGCAAGTTCTTGAGCTTTTTCTTTTACCAGTTCTTTTATTTCGCCTACTATTTCTTCTGTTTTTTCTATTTTTGCTTTTTCTGCAATAGAAAGTGCCTCGTCGATTTCTTCATCTGTTCTGGTTCTCAAAACAGGAATGCTCAAATTCAAAATTGTTGCGTTTTCTGTTGCATCTATGCTCAAATCAAAAGAATCTACATTTATTTCTAAATATCTGGAAATGCTTTCTAACATGTCGTCTTTGAGCATTTGCATGGCACGTTCCGAAAAACCAACTCTATCTTGCATTAAAACAGTTCTTAGACGATTTTTTGCAACAACTTTTGTATCATCTTGAGCTTGGGAATTAAAGAAACTTAAAACCCTATCATATAAATCTGAAAAAATATCTTTCACTTAACACCTCTTTTTACGCTTTCTTTGCAAAAAATTTCTTGATTTTGTCAATCAATGTTTCAGGTTCATCTATGTCCAATAAAGGAACATCGTCGCCCATTATTCTTCTTGCAACATTCATATATGCAGCACCTGCAAGTGATTTTTCGTCATTTACAACAGGTTCACCTTTGTTTGTTGAAGTAATGATGTTTGTATCCTCAGGAATTACACCAATAAGCTCACATGACAAAATATCAATTACATCATCAACGCCCATCATATCGTTTGATTTGATTAATTTAGGTCTTACGCGATTAACTAAAAGACGATATTTTTCAACACCTTCTTTTGATTCCAGTAGACCAATTATTCTATCGGCATCTCTAATTGCACTCATCTCAGGAGTTGTAACAACAATTGCTTCATTTGCACCTGCAACAGCGTTTTGGAAACCTTGTTCGATACCTGCAGGACAGTCAACAAGAACATAATCAAATTCTTCTTTTAATTGGTCACAAATATCTTTCAACTGTTCAGCATCAACTGCAGATTTGTCACGAGTTTGTGCAGCTGCCAACAAACACAAATTAGGGTTTTTCTTGTCTTTAACGAGTGCTTGTTTGAGTTTGCAACGTCCTTCAACTACATCGACTATTGTATAAACTATTCTATTTTCTAAGCCTAAGAGCAAATCCAAATTTCTTAATCCGATGTCAGTATCAATCAATACAACCTTGTTTCCCAAATTACCGAGGGCTGTACCAATATTAGCAGATGTGGTAGTTTTACCAACACCGCCTTTACCTGACGTAATAACAATAACGGAACCTGCCATTTATATCTCCTTTTATTGATTAATCTTAAATAACATTATTTCGCCATCTACAGCTCTAGCTTCTTCTGGAGTAAAGATTGATGAACGAATAATATATGGAATATTAGTGCCATCAGGACGTCTAGAATAACAGCTTGCAATTCTAAGCTGAACAGCATTCATTTTCAATGCTCTAACTTTTGCATTGATATTACCTTTGCAACCTGCGTGTGCAATTCCTGACAACACGCCCCAAACAGTAATATCTCCAACAGCTTTTATTTCGCTTCCAGGATGGCAATCTCCAATAATAACAACATTACCTTCTGCTTCTAGAATTTGTCCAGAGCGAAGTGTTTGGTTGATATACATTGTTTCTTTTGTATCAGAAACCACAGGGTCGCTGGTTGGAGTTTCGTAAAAATCAACTTCTTCCCAATGGTCTTCTTGAATTTCGTCTTCATCATAGGCTTTTTTGTATATGCCTATTGAATTTTTATTAAAGTCATTTAATGGTTCGATCTGGTTTTCTTCAACAAGCGTATTGTGCATTACAGGTTCATCTATTGCAATAGAAGAAGGTATGTTGAAATCCAAATTTTCACTTTGTGAAACAGGTGAAGTAAATTTTGTAAAATCAGGAGCGAATTGTTTTTCTATGTCTTTAAAGTCCTGACTTTTTGAAATTCCTGCTTCTCTTAAATCTGATGTGATATCTATTTTTTCTTGTTGTTTTTTGATAGCGTCTAAATCTGCTTCAAAATGCAATCCATTAACATCTTTTAATGCTATCATATTGTTGTTTTCAAGCTCATTGTCGTCGTTAAAGGGCTTGAATGTAGGGTTTTCTACTTGTACTGCCTCATCTACTTTTTTAACCGAAATGTTCATATTGCGAGCAACATTGGCAGTTTCTTCGCTACAAGTTTCAACAGTGTCTAGCATGCAGCCATAGCTGGTTATTAGAGATTGAATACTCAATAACTGCGATTGGTTTAGATATATGTTAGACAATTTTAGAACAATCTTTTTGCCTGTGTGTTTTAAAGTTTCAAGAGCTAAAGAAAGACTGTTTATTATTTCACCCGTTAATTTGCAAGATACAAGGTCAACTACAAAAAATTCATTTTCACGCATTTTAATTTATTTATTTTACCTTTTAAAATCTACTACTTTATTTAAAAGTACATTAAAAAATATTTTACTACAATTGATTATTGCAAATTGTTAAAAAAGTATAACAAATTTGACAAAACTTAAAATCGTAATCAAAAAATTTGGAACTTTTTTTGAAAAAAATCGTCTATATAAATATAAATGCCGTATTTGCTACTAGGGCTCTTGGGGAGAGAACAAGAGCCTTTTTTTATGAGTGAAAACCGGTGCGATAATCGGCAAGGCGTTGAGCCTTGGTGATTAAGCACAACGAATGCGACGTAGGATAATCGAGGCTATTGAGCGACATAGCGAAATAGAGCCGAGATACCCACAGGAGCAAATGCGAAACCTGTGCGAAGCTGAAATATCAAACCGCTCAGGTTTGATATTAAAGCAAAGTCCTTAGATAAGCGACGTTACGACTAGAGCGAAGCGAAAGGAGTGAAGAAATCTTTGATTTCACAGGCGGAATGCGAAGCCTGTGCGATAATCGGCAAAGTGTTGAACTTTGACGATTAAGCATAACGATTGCGACATTTCAAATCTTCAATATATATACTAAGAAATATTTCTATAATATCAACACTAAAAACCCTCATCAAAATCCATTTCAACCATTTCAAATAACACAAAACCTCACCCACTAGCAATAAAAAAGTTTCAGTTGTTTTATCTAAATATCTGTATTTTAAAAAAGGATAATTATGATAAATCCAACTTCACCATTGTTACAAGCAAGAATAGCACAACAACAAAACAACTCTGTAAACCAACAACCAAAACAAGATTTGCCCAAAGTAGAAGATAGTGTTGAACTATCGACAAAACCAAAAATGTCCAAAAAGAAAAAAGCTCTTATTGCTTTTACAGCTGCTCTAGGTGCTGCTGCAGTAGCTGCAGGTGTTGTTTCTTTAACTAGAAAAGGTGTCATACAAGACAAGACTTTAGTCCAAGCCGTTCAAGGAACTGAACAAAAAATCAAAACCGCTTCACAAGGTATTTTAGATGATGTTCAAAAAATTCAAGACACATTAAATGCTGCTCAAAAAAGAGTTGATGAGGTTTTGAGTAGTTTTACCGAAGTTAAACCTTTAGAAGATGGTACAAAAGTTATTGAAAAATTTGCTGATGATGGAAAAACTTTAGTTAGCAAATCTACTCTAAGAAATGATTTTTTAACTATTGATGATTTTGCTGAAAAAACCAGAATAAATGCAAACAATGGAAAATTAAGAAACTTTTACAAAGGTGCTGAATTTTCTGGCGATTATATAAAAAGAGCAGATGAATGTTTTGAGATTTTTGAAGGTTTTTATAGAAATGCTGAATTTGTTGACGGAAGTGCTATAAAAGCTGATGAATATTTTGACTTTTTAGGTAAAGAAGCAAGTAAAAACAATTTATATCAATATCATAAAAATGTCGAATTTACTCCTGATAATGCTACAAAATCAGATGAATGTTTCAGCTTTACAGATGGAAAATTATTCGCTTGGGCAAAAGACTATCAGAAAAATTTTCTTGCAGATGAATTTGGTGGAGAAAAAATATTTTTTGATGACGATGAAAAGTTGATACAATGGGCAAATAATTATCAACTAAGCAGTGACGGTAAAAACTGGACATACGACAGTCTAATAAATGTTGAAAATGGAAAAATAAAAAAATATTCCTAATACTATTCTCCAATAGTATCAACAGCTTCTACTCTAATATCTGTTATCAATTCAGAATATGAAATTACAACAATCGTTGGTATATGGCGTTCTAACATTTGGTACAAAGGAAGTCTGATTCTAGGAGAACACAATATTACAGGCTGAACACCAATTGCTCCTTGTGCGCGCATTAAGGTATTTGCAGTCGATTCAATGAGTTCTTGCACTTGCATAGGATTTAACAAAAACATTGTACCCAATTCTGTTCTTTGGCAACTATCGTCAAGGATTTTTTCCCATTCAGAAGAAAGAGTCAAAGCATAGAGGACTTTGTCTTTGGTTGAATTAGACAAACATATTTGCCTACCCAAAGCAGCACGAAGCCTTTCTGATAGAATATCAGGCTCTTTTGAAAATCTTGCATAATCACACAAGCGTTCAAAAATAAATATAATATCTTTGATTGAAACTTTTTCTCTAATTAAATTAACAAATATTTTTCTAAGATCAGATGTCGAAATAATAGTCGGAACAAGGTCATTTACCAAAGTCGGGTCTTGTGATTTTACCAGTTCCATCAACTTCAATACATCTGTTTTTGTCATTACTTCGTCAACGTATTTACGGACACATTCTTGCAAGTGCGTTACGATAACATCAACCGCATCAATTGCTTGGATTTTGTCATTTTTGCCTATGTGTTGAGGATTTAACCAATAAGCCTGAGATTGAAACGTTGGTTCAACTGCAACAATAGCGTTTTCAGGCAGTTTTTTCCCTAGTGCCTGATATTGATCAGCAATAACCATTAATTTTCCAGGATAAACAGTACCCAATGCAACAGGATTTCCACGAATAGAAATCAAATACTCGTTATCACCGATTGCAGATGAATCCATAATTCTGATATTTGGGATAATATAGCCTAAATCATCAGTTACACGTTGACGAAGTGCTGCGATTTTTGCAAGCAACTGTCCGTCTTGTTCCGGATCTGCAATAACCAACAATGCAGCACCAACTTGCAAAGATAAAACGTCAACACCCAATCTTTCGTACATTTTGTTTGGATTAACCAAATCTTGCATATTTTGTTTAACGGCGTCTAACTGCCCTAATTGTTGTTGAACATCTTGATTAACAAGAACAGAAAAAGCACCTCCAACCAATATCAAAGCAAAAATAACAAAAGGATACCAAGGCAAATGTGTCATTGGAGAAGTCAAAGCACACAACATCAAAAAGCCTGCAGCCAAAAACAAACTTGTTGGTTTAGATAAAATCTGCAATGCCAAATCTGAACCCAATGCAACGCCTGAACCAGTTGCACGTGACATAACGATACCTGATGATATTGACATCAACAAAGATGGAACTTGTGAACACAAACCGTCCCCGATTGTTAACGTTGTGTATTTACCGATTGCATCTTCCGGTGCCATACCGTTTACGATTATCCCAATAATCAAACCACCTACAATGTTGATGATTGTAATAATGATACCTGCAATAGTATCACCTTTTACGAATTTCATTGCACCGTCCATTGAACCATAGAGGCTTGATTCTCTTTGCAAGTCTTCACGACGTTTGACTGCTTCATCAGGTGAAATCAATCCTGCGTTGAAATCGGCATCGATTGTCATTTGTTTACCCGGCATCGCATCTAGTGCAAAACGTGCAGAAACTTCTGCAATACGTTCAGCACCTTTTGTAATAACCATAAACTGTACAACCGTAATAATCAAAAATATAACTATACCAACAATCATATTACCGCCTGAAACGAAATCACCAAAAGCGGTAACGACCTGTCCGGCATCGCCTTTTGCAAGAATTAAACGGGTAGATGCAATAGACAAAACCAATCTAAATACTGTACCAATAAGCAAAATTGATGGAAATGCCGCCAATTCAAGGGGTTTGTTTACATATAAAGATATCATTAATAAAACAATGCCCAATGTAATATTAAAACCTATGGACATATTTATCATCCAGTTTGGAACTTCAAACAACAAAATTCCAATCAACAATATTACAAAAATTGCTAATGCAAATTCAGAAAGTAAATTTGTGCCTTGTTTACCACCCGGAGCTGCCAACTATAGACCTCCTCTATATATTCCAAAAGCACCTTGCAAAATTGCAAGCTGTGTTCTGAAATTGGCATCAATTACGCCATTGTTTGCAACAACCAAGCAGCTGCCTTTTTCTACTGAATCATCAGATACGAAATTGACTTTTGCTGTTATGTTTTTACCTTTTATAACTTCAGGCAAAGATACTTGAGCAAATTCTATATCTTGAGAATTTACTTTTATTGTTACTTTTTGAGTATCTGTGCTTATTTCGTCCATTACTGACATAACAATATTTTTCAACACATCGTTTGAAATTTCTACTTCTTTTTTAATGATTTTTTTTGCAATTTCCATAGACAATTCCATAATATGAGGATAAAATTCTTTATACATTTCATCTTTCATATCCAAAAATTCTTCCAGTGCGGTTTTTATATTGTCTATGTCTTGTTGGGCTTTTGATAGACCATTTTGATAGCCTTCACGTGCTGCAAGCTCTTTTATAGAGTGAGCTTCTTGTTGAGCACGAGTAACCAAAGAACGCTCATCTATTCTTCTATAACCTCTGCGTCTATCGCCCCTTCTTCTTTCAATTCTTTCTTTAAATTCGATAGAAGATATGTCAATTTTTTCAAAAGATTCGTTTTCAACATCTTCTTTTGGAGGTTTTAATTCTATTTGTATTTCTTCTTTTTTGTTTGTATTTTCAGCTTTTTCGACATCAAGAATAACGGCTTCTTTTTTTATTACATTCTTTTTTTTATGAGAAACCGAAGAAGAAGGTTGTTCTTTTTTTGAAGTAGAATTTTTACCTCTGATTATCATACGATATTTTCTTCTATATATTTAGATACAGTATCTGCAATATATGCGGGCAATTTTTTTCTTTTGCCGTCATAACAGGAAGAAACAAAATCCTTTATTGCAGGTCTTTCATTATCTATAATAGTAGAAATTTGTTCTCTAGACGAATTTTTAACAATTTTATACAATTTTTTGTAAGCTCTATCATAACTTATTACGATTGTTTCAGGTAAAACCGTTTTTAAATCTTCAAAACATTTTATTGTCGCATTCAAATCCATTTTTTCTTCTAAATCAGGAATTTTTAAATACTTCAACAATACATCTCTTTCAGGCTTGTTAAAGCCTTGTACGATATTTTTTATTTTTTCACTCGGGAAACTTTTTATCAATACAGCCAAAGAAGCCAATCTCACAATTTTGTCATCGGACATGCATTCTGTTTGTATTTTTATGTCGTCGTTTGCCTGTTCGACTGCCATATTGTCAATGTTTGATTGTGACAATGTGTTTTTTGCCAAATCTTGGCTCAAAACTCCTTTTTGCTCCAATTCAGCAACGGCTTTTGAGAAACTTTTCTTAACTTGTGCTTCTACAAGAGCGATGAGTTGTTCTTGCGGAATTTCGTTTTCTATTGCTTTTTTTGCAACATCAAAAACCGTAAAAGCAACTTTTTGTAAAATGCCTTCCCTTAATTCTGTAGCAATTCCTGCTCTTATTACATCTATTGATTTATGAAAAATCCACTCACCAATAAACTGAACAACAAGACAAGCCTCTTGAGCATTGAGTTTAGAATCTTTTTCGCCAACAAGAGCATCGCCTGCCATTTTGCAAAAACGATAAATTATATCAACAATAAATTCTAAATCTTTTTTTTGAATATCATTAGGCACTACTTGTCTTGCTTGTGAAGACAAGTCACGAGCAAATGCTTCTGAATTAAAATTACTTATTCCTGTATTTTCTGCCATAGTTTTTTAAGTCGTTTCTTTTATGCACTTTCAATCCAATTTTTGAGTTTTTCTATTGCTTCGTTTTCGTCCATAGAATTAAAATCAGATTCCAGTTCATCTATTGCATCTGCCAAATTGCCACGGTTTTGGCTTTGGCTTCTTGCTGCCATGTTTTTTGCTTGTTCAATTGCTAAAGTGTATTGGTTTTTTTGTTCAATCATATTTTGTGCCATCTGTTCTTGTTGTGCGATTAAATTGTTTGCTTGGTTTGTAACGTCTTTCAACTGTTGTTCTTGCGTTGCTGCAATTTCTCTTAGGTATTCAAGTTCTTCTTGTTGCTTTTTGCTTGCGTCTTTTACTTTTTTTCCAATATGACTCAAGCCAAAAATCAAACCAATAAGAAGCATACCCCCTACAACCCACCAAGGATTTCCTGATTCTTCAGGCTTTGGAAGTTCGTTTTCTTTGTCAGGTGCCATAACTAAACTGTTAGATTCTACATAAGCAATAGAAACATCTTCGGGTTTCACTTTTGGGCTTGCAGCAGAAGCGATTAAAGATTTTAATTCAAACAAACTCATATTTGCAGGAATTGCATTTTCTTCAATCGAAACTGCGATAGAGATTTTTTCTATTATTCCTGCGTCCATATATTCATTTACTTGTGTTTTAGATACGCCGTATTGGGTTTCTGTTGCTGTTCTTGAGTATTTTCTATCTTGAGAAGAAGAACCGTTTTGGATTCCGTTTTGTACCCCATCAGGAACTTGTACACTAACCGGACTCATGCCAGAAGACGTTGAGTCATTGTGGTTGTCACCTAGATTTTCTTTAAACTGCTGTTCAGATACAGAAGTTTTTTGATTAGGGTCATACAAAATACTCGATTTTTCAACAGGTGACTGAGTCAAAAATGTAGAAACCGTTGCAATGTAATTGCCTTTTCCTAACAATTTGTCTAATTGAGCATTGACTTTTGACTGCATATATTTGTCGTTTTCTTCGATTTTTGCAATAGCATCATCAGATGCACCAATTATTGAATTGTATACTGTTCCGTTTGTATCTGTAATAGAGATATTATCGGCTTCTAGCCCGTTTACTGCACCTAAAAGAAGATTAGAGATAGCTTTTACTTTCATATTGTCTAATCTTTCTCCGGATGGCATAGTGATTTGAACCGTTGCTGTTATAGGTTTTTGTTCTGATGCAAAGAATGTTTGTTCAGGAATAGAAACAAATACCTGTGCGTTTTCGATAGGAGGGATTTTTCTGATTAATCTGGACAATTCGCCATTCATTGCTCTTATTAATCTGATTTTTTTATCATCTTTTGTAGATGTAAAATCACCTTTATCGAAAATTTCAAGCCCTGTGTGTTCGTCCAGTAAACCGCTTTTTACTATCGCCAAAAGTGCTCTATCTCTTTGGTCTTGGGTGTATTCTTTTAAAACTATACTTTGTTTAGAACCATCAGGAACTTTTGTTGCAATTATTTGTTCACGAGCCAAAAGTGCTTGAACCTCTAGAGCTTTTCCGGGGTTGTCTGTTGTAAACAAAGTAACAGGGTCGTTTTTTATGACTTTTTCTGAAACTTTTATTTTTTGGTCTACATTTTCATTTGCAGCAGAATTTGACGAATTAACATTAGCAAGCACAAAAATCACCAACACAAAAACAATTGCCAACGTAACTCCGCAGCAAATTATTGTATATAAAAGTGGTTTGTTTTCAGTTATTTGTTTTAGGTCAAATTTTTCCATATTTTGGCAATTTTCTTATAGTAAAAATTGTACTATTATTCTTTTTTAAAGTTAATACTAAATAGTTATTTGCATGATTTTTTCATACGTTTGTAGTATCTTGCCTGTGACAGTTGCAGCAGCTTGTACAGTAAGTTCGCTTTTTGCAACAGCGGCCATTACATCATGGACATCGGCTTTGCCTTGCATAGCATCAGCAAGAAGCTCTTGAGGTTTGTTTGTGGTTTCATTCATTTCGCTAATCATATCAATCATCAGATTTTTAAAATTTCCTGTTTTGTTGTCTGTATTAACAGAAACACCACCTTCTATTGGTTGCATTTTATCTAATCTGGAAAAATTAATATGTCCGATTTTACTGTTCATTTTTTATTCCTTTTATAGGTAGTTTTTTAATACGGCTCTAACGTAATTTTGGGTTTCAGCGTAAGGCGGAACACCTGAGTACTTGTCTACTGCCCCTGGACCTGCATTGTATGCGGCAAGAGCAAGAATTTTGTTTCCATTGTATTTATCTAACATTTGTTTTAGATATTTGACGCCGCCTTCTATGTTTTCTTTTGGGTCTAGGGGATTATTTACGCCGAGTGATTTTGCCGTTTTTGGCATTAATTGCATCAATCCCATTGCACCTGCTTTTGATATAGCGTTTGGATTGAATGCAGATTCTTGTTTTATTAGGGCTTGTACGAGTTTTTCTTCTACTCCGTAGTTTTTGCTTATGTTTTTTACATAGTCTAGGATTTTGTCTTTAGAAGTTAGTTTTTCGTTTGTTATTGGAGTGGTTTTTGTTGATATTGTATTTATTTTGTCTACACCTTTAGACAAACTTCCAAACGGCAAAAAAGATGTCGTTTTTACATTTGGGGGCAAATCAACATTGAACAAGTTGTTGTTTCTTTGTGATGAATCTATTTTTGACTCGGCTAAAATTTCATTGAAGCCTTTCATAGATTCGGTTTTTGTTTCTTCTACAGGATAGAATGAATTTATGTAGCGGTTTAATTCATCTACACGTGAATATGCAGTTGCTTGAGAAGAAGAATTTATGTAATTTTGGATTTGTGGACTGAACATCAACCTTTTCCCCTGTTTTTATTTTCGGACACAAAAAAGTATTCTGAAATAAAACGAGAATAATTCATTCATTTGTATTAAATATTTAATGTTTTGTACAAAAAAATCAATCTAAATCGATAAAATCTTCCGGCAATTCTTCATCTAACATTTTGCCAAATTCTTCAAAAGTCATACCGAGTGCTTTTATTACTTTTGCAATTTTAGAAAAATACGCTTGCGAATAACCGTTTTCTATCACGTTTAGAGAAGACTTTGCAATATCATTTTCATAACAAAAAATAGTAAACTTCAAACCTTTTTGTTTTCGTTTATTTTTTAAAATTTTTCCAACTGTTTTATAAAAATTTTTATCACTCGTTTGCATTAAGTAAATAATAATGTTAAATTATAATAAAATATTCCATACGTTTGGAATAATACTATGGCTATTGTTGTTTTGAGGTAAATATGAAAAAAGCTTTTACTTTAGCTGAAGTTATGATTACTTTAACTGTGATTGGAATAATTACAGCTGTTATTATTCCTGTTGCAATAAGCACTAAACCCGATGAAAATGTATTGAAGTTTAAAAAAGCAAACGAAACACTATACAATGTCATTTCTACTATGATGAATTCGGATAAATACTATCTAAATAATGATTTAGGAATGAGACCTAATGGAAATCTGCTCAAAAATGGAGTAAAAGATGACATTACCTATTTTTGTAAGACATTTGCAGATATAGTTTCAGCCAAAGAAGTCAATTGCTCCACTTATACAGATTATCGTTATTCGCATTATTGTGGCGATTGGTCAGATGAAGCCAAAGAAGTGAATAGTTTAGATAGATTTTGTTTAGAAACTCAAAACAATGTTGGTGCAGAAATAGTAACAACAGATGGAATTACGTATTTTCAGACTTCTCCGGGGACACATTTTGGCTATATAGGAATTAGAGATACTCCTTCTACAACTGATGAAGAATTTGAAAATTGTCCTATAACCAAATGTTGGCTAAAAAATTCCAGATTATTTAATGAAACAAATGGATTTAAAGCGATAGATGCAGTTTATGACCATTTTGGAAACATTAGGACATATCGTCCTTTCTGCATTGATATAGATGGATTAAACAAAGGCGAAGACCCGTTTGGCTATGCGATTAGGGTAGATGGTAAAATAGAAGCAGGAAAACGTGCAACTGAGTGGCTTGCTAAATCAATCCAAAATGAATAACAATTTTGCCAAAAGACTAAAAAATCCTTTGGCAAAATTGGTTTTTTATTAAATTAATTTATTTTATTACAGGTGCAACAAACTGTCTTGTCATCAATTCTTTATCCAACACCAACAACGCTGCAGGAGTATCTTGTATCATTTCTAATTGATGCAAAATATCAGAAAAACTTTCTTCTTCTTCAACTTGTTCGTTTATGTACCAATTCAAGAAAATAGAAGTCGCTCTATCATTATCGTCTTGTGCGATTTTTGCCAATTCGTTAATTTTTGATGTAACTAATTGTTCATGAACTAAACCTGTCTTAAATACATCTAATGGGCAACTCCACTCTGTTTGAGGTTTGTCTATTGTTTCCAGTTTAACTTTTCCGCCACGTCTTAAAACGTAATCTATCATGCCCATAGCGTGAGCTCTTTCTTCTTGAACTTGGACTAATAGCCAATTTGCAAAACCATTCAAATTTGCATTTTTAAAATACGCATACATAGATAAATACAAATATTCTGAATACAATTCAGCATTTATTTGCGTGTTGAGTGCTTTTTCTACATTTTCGTTTAGCATATTGTCTCCTTTTTTTTATGAAATTCTATCACAAAAACAAAAGGTCAATTATTGCTCTTGTGTCTACAAAAGTTAAATTATCTTTTAAATGTGGCATTTATATAATAGCCAGGACGATTTTATTTTTTTAAAAATTAAGGATAATATTTATGGATAGCATTGAAAACAATGCCAATTTTGAGCATACGCAAAATCAAAGTTTGTTAAACATTAAGCCAACTTCAAAAAGTGAAAAAATTCACAAAAAAGAAACTTCTTTAAACAAAAATGAAGAAGAAATTTTTGACGAAGTTGAAAAATCTGACGATAAAAATGAAACCATAATAAACAAAACAACTTCTATGAAAGCTATGCTAAATGCAAAATTAATCCAAGAAATCGCCCAAAAAAGAAAAGAAACTATAGAAAAAGAAAAAATAGAAAAAGAAGTAGAAGAAAACGAAGAAATTAAAGAAGAAATCCAAAATAATAAGACTTCTTTTAACTACAAAAAAGCAATAAGAGCCTACAATTCAAGTTAATAGTCATAATGACACAAAGCATTTAATCTGCTATAATTTATTTGTGAACGAAGAAATTGAATATAAACTACAAAAACTAAAAGAAAAAACCTACTCAACGCTGGATAATATTGATTTGTACAAATATAAAGGTGTTGTTTCAAAACTTTTGGGTTTAACGGTAGAAGTTAAACTCCCCGGGTTGAAGATAGGCGATTTGTGCTATATTCAGACTTATACAGGCGAAAAAAAAGCCGCAGAAGTCCAAGCATTTAAAGGAGATGTTGCTCAGCTTCTTTTGCTTTATGATGGAGAAGGCATAGGACAAGGTTCTTTAGTAGAAACAACAGGTTCTCCTATATTATTGCCTGTAGGAGATTTTTTGTTGGGTAGATTGATAAATCCCCTGGGTGAACCAATGGATGGCAAGAGTCTTAATGTCGAAGGTGCAAAATATATGAACATCAACGGCACAATCCCTGATCCATTTTCACGCCCTATTATCACAGAACAGATGTCAACGGGCGTAAGAGTAATTGATGGGCTTTTGACTATGGGAACAGGGCAAAGAATGGGGCTTTTTGCAGGTTCCGGGGTCGGAAAATCAACGCTTTTGGGCATGATAGCAAGAAACTCTGACGCTGATGTCAATGTTGTGGCATTGATTGGAGAACGTGGACGTGAAGTTAAAGTGTTTATTGTAGATTCTCTAAAAGAAGAAGGTATGAAAAAATCTGTCGTTGTTTGTGCGACAGGAGATTTACCTCCGCTAATCAGAAGGAAATGTTTGCTGGCTGCA
>CAKURN010000008.1 GCA_934675695.1 uncultured Candidatus Melainabacteria bacterium
AAAGACACAATGGAAAAAGCCATCGCTCTGGGGTAAAAATAAAAATAACTTGTTTAAGAGTTTTTTGTAGTACAATTAATATATGAGTAAAGAAATTAAAAAACCAAAAGTAGCTTTCCCTCACATGGGAACAATTTATGTAGCTTGGGAAAAAGCTCTTAATGCAATCGGGGTTGAGGCTTATATTCCACCTTATACAAGCAAAAAAACTCTTTCTTTAGGAACAAAAAACTCTCCTGAAGCAATCTGTCTTCCATATAAACTAATACTAGGCAATTTTATAGAAGCAATTGAAGGCGGGGTTGATTATGTTTCTATGATAGCTTCTCCCGGGATTTGCAGATTGGGAGAATATGGAAGAAACATTGAACAAGTCTTAAAAGAACTGGGCTATAGTGCGAATTATATCGAATTAAATCTATATGATGGATTTAATGGTATGATTGATTACCTGAAACGCATTAGCGGCTGCAAAAATTATTTCACTATTTTAAATGCTTTGTTTTTGGCTGTAAGAACTGTTTTTGCGGTTGATGAATTGCAAAATTTCTTGTCATATCATAGAGCAAGAGAAGTTCGCAAGGGCGACTCTGAAAAAGCTTTCAATAAAGCAATTAAAGAAATAAGAAAAGCAAAAAACATAAAAGAGCTTTCAAAAGCCCTTAAGCAAGGTTTGAAAGACATCTCCAACGTCCAAATCGACAAAGAAAGAGATATTTTGTATGTTGATTTAACGGGCGAAATTTATATTGTAAACGATGAATTTTCAAACCAAAATATGGAAAGAGAACTAGGGGCGATGGGTGTACAAGTCCGTCGTTCGCTCACAGTTTCTTCATTTTTAAAAGATGCAATTATTCCAAAAATCTTTAAAAAAGGCGAAACTCACCTAGAACGTGCTTATAGATTAGCAAAACCATATTTGATGCGTGATATCGGGGGAGATAGTTTAGAATGCATTTCTGATGTTTTGTATGCAAAAGAAAGAAATATTGATGGACTTATCCATGTTAGCCCATTTACTTGTATGCCTGAAATTATGACTCAAAACATTTTCCCAAAAATGAGAGAAGACACAAATCTTCCTATTTTGACATTAATTATGGACGAACAAACAGGTAGAGCAGGCTATATCACCAGACTAGAGGCTTTTGTTGATTTAATGAGAAGAAAAAAAATGAAAGCCAAAATAGAAGCAAAAAAGCAAGAAAAATCACTTCAAACAGTCTAATGTCAACAAAAATATAATATGATATAATCCTTGTTAAAGACTAACAAGGATTATATTTTGCAAAATATTTTAGAAATAAAAAATCTAAGTGTCGGTTTTAATATCGATATAGATAATGAAGAAAAATTTTTCTATGCTTTAAATAATATAAATTTGTCATTTGAAAAAGGCAAAATCCACGCAATTGCAGGAGAATCTGGTTGTGGAAAATCTGTTTTGATTAGTACGGTTTTAAACCTTTTACCAAAAAATGCAAAAATAACGACTGGAGAGATTTTATTTAAAAATGAAAATTTACTTAAAATCAAAGAAAAAGATTTTCAAAAAATCAGAGGAAAAAGAATTTCTCTTATTCCGCAAGACCCGTTTATGTCTTTAAATCCTTTGTATACTATAGAAAACCAGCTTTTAGAAGTTTATAATGACAAAAAAATCATTAAAGAAGCTCTAGAAAAAGTAAAAATCAAAAACATAGAAACTGTTCTAAAATCATACCCTCACGAATTGTCCGGCGGTATGAAACAAAGAGTAATTATTGCAATGAGTGTAATTTCTGATAGTGATTTGATTTTAGCGGACGAACCAACAACGGCGTTAGATGTTAGTGTGTCAAATTCGATACTTGATTTGCTTTTAGATTTTAAGAACTTAGGTAAAACAATCGTACTTATAACCCATGATTTATCTATAGTCGCAAATTACTCTGATAGAGTGAATATTATGTATTTAGGTGATATTGTAGAAAGTGCAGATTCTGATACTTTGTTTAAAGAACCTTTTCATCCTTATACAAAAGCTCTGTTAAATGCACTACCCAATAAAAAAGGTGTAAAACTACAAAACATAAAAGGTCAAATCTCACCTATAACACAACCAATCAAAGGTTGCAAATTTCACCCAAGGTGCGATTTTTGTATGGAAATATGTAAAAACAAAAAACCTGACACATCAACAAAAGGTACAAGACAAGTCAGATGTCATTTGTATAACCAAAATCAAAACCAAAATTAAAATTCGTCGTTTTCGATTTTTATATAACAATAAGAATATCTACATTCAAATAAAGAAAAGAAAATCTCAAGTATTTTTTGCATAAATAAACCTTTTATAACACACCAACTTTATATTTATATTAAAGTATTTTTTTTGAAAAAAATTGCTAAAAAAATGTTTTTTATTAATACATTGTAATAATTTTGTCTATTGATTTTTTTGCAATGTCAAAAATTTCATCCAGTTGTGTTTTTTCAAAAGGCAATCCTTCTGCTGTTGTTTGAAATTCAATGATTTTTCCTGATTTTGTTAAAACAATGTTAGAGTCAACTTGTGCAGAAGAATCTTCTTTGTAACACAAATCTACCATAACTTCTTTATTAACAATACCTGCAGAAATCGCTCCAATCGGTTCAATTATTGGATTCTCTGAGATTAAATTTTGTTTTAAAAGTTTCTCTACCATAATTTTTACAGCTAAAAAAGCACCGCATATAGAAGCTGTTCTTGTTCCGCCATCTGCTTGAATAACATCAGCATCAATTATGAATGTTTTGCCTTTTATTTTTGTTAAATCTATACAAGCCCTCAACGAGCGTCCGATTAGGCGTTGAATTTCTTGTGTCCTACCTGATATTTTTGTTCTTTCTCGTTGACATCTTGTTTCTGTACTTGATGGCAATAAAGAATATTCAGCAGACAACCAACCTTCTTTTGAATCTTTGTCCATCCATTTTGGAACTGTGTCTTCAAAATTTGCACAAACTATTACTTTTGTTTCGCCAAACTCAACAAGCACTGAGCCTAGGGCGTTTTTTGTAAAGTCTTTTGTAAATTTTATTTGTCTAAGTTCGTCGTTTTTTCTACCGTCTGTTCTCATAAATTGCCTCAATTTTATTATCCAAAAATATTATATCAAATTAACAGAAAATTGAATTAATTTTTAATAAAAAAATTATATTATTAAATATGTAAATCCTCAACTCTTCTGATTGCTGTTTTATCCCCGTTCTTCGGGGTTTTTTTTTTAAAAAACCGACTTTAATAAAGTCGGTTTTAATTTTTATTGAAAACGTTTCAAATCTTTTATTCTTAATGCCAAATATGGCTCATTTTTTCCGCTGTCAATCAAGAACATAACAAAAGTCTTGTCGTAATCAAATTCTCTAGGTTGAATATCCATTCCAGACATAGACAAACATCTCATCATTAAAGCAGCTTCTGATTTAACTTTTCCGCCTTTTTCCGTTAATTCTAATTGAATTGTTTCTATTGCTTGTGAGAAGTAGAAATTTGTACCTTCAATTACTTTGTTGCACAATTCAGGGTAGTTTCTTTGATCATTTATTTTTATATATGGAATTTTGATAGAGTCTGCAGAAGTGAAGTCTTTTTCTCCTTTAAATTCTGAAGAATCTTTCATCATTTTTGCATACAAAGTTTTAAAATCTTCGTTTGAATCAGTTCTATATAAATATACTATATCTTTGCTTTTTGTATTTAATTGAACCGCATAATCGTCTTTTCCATTGTAGAATAGTGGTTTTACATTGTTTCTGAGTTCTTCTTTAGCTTCTTTTTTAATACCAAAATATTTGTATTGTTTGTTTGAATTGTTGAAAGAAGAATTTTCTAAGACATCAAATTCTTTCAAAAATTCAAATTCTTTTTTAAGCATTGCATAAGCATAGTAGCTTCCTATGCGTTTTGTCCAATCTAAGGTATCTAAAATATCTGATGTTTCATTGAATTTTTTCTTGATATCTTTTTCAATTTTTTCTTTTGCTGAAGGTGAGGTTTCGCCAACAGAAACATAGTATGAACTGTCATTTAGCATAGATGAATTAAATTCTTCATTATTTAAAGCTTTTAATTCAGCAGTTACCGGTTCGTTTTGAAATTTTACATCACGTTTTAAAATGTCATTTTTCATAGCATTAAATACTAATTGAAAAGTTCCAACCCAAATTTTGTTGATTGAATTTGATTTTGACGACATCAAAGTCAAAATTTCAAAATTACTTTGAATTGGTGAATTTTGGGCAGCATTTCTTGTGCTACACCCTGTCAAAAATAAAGTTGTACATAATAAAAAAAGTAGTAATTTTTTCATATTTTCTCCTTTGTTTTATTAAATATAACATAAATTTTTTATGATACAATAAATTTATGGAAAAGATAAAAAACGAACTTTTAATGCCTGCAGGCAGTATAGAAAAAATGAAATACGCATTTGCTTATGGAGCAGATGCAGTGTATTTGGGATTGGTAGATTTTTCACTTCGAGCATTAAGAAAAGGTGAATTAATAGATACTACAAACCTAAAAACCGCAATAGACATTGCAAACAAACTGAACAAAAAAGTGTACTGCACATTGAATATTTTTGCATACGACAAAGATATCAAAAAACTATACGAAACATTAGATATATTAAAAGAAGCAAAACCCCACGCTCTTATTATTAGCGATTTTGGGATTTACAATGTAATAAAAAACAACCTAAAAGACATAGATATACATATTTCGACTCAAACAAACATTCTAAATTCAGAAGCTGTAAAATTTTGGCGTGATATGGGAGCAAGCAGGGTCATTTTAGCTAGAGAATTGTCTTACAATCAAATATCAGAAATCAGAAAAAACGTACCTGATATAGAAATAGAAATGTTTATCCATGGAGCCCAATGTATGGGATATTCCGGAAGATGTTTGTTATCAGATTATATGACAAAAGGTGAAAGACAAGCAAACCAAGGCAACTGTGCACAAGCTTGCAGATGGAGTTACAAATTATTAGAAGAAACCAGACCAAATGAATATTTTGAAATAGTACAAGACGACAAAGGCTCTCATATTATGTCAACAAAAGACTTGTGTCTGGCGTATCACATAAAAAAACTCTGCGATTTGGGTATAGATTCTTTTAAAGTCGAAGGAAGAACAAAAAGCCTTTATTATGTTTCTGCAGTTGCAAAAACATATAGGCAACTAATAGACAATAAAATTCAGCCTGATTTTGCTTTTGAAGAATTAAAAAAAGTAGGTAATAGAGGCTATACAGAAGGATTTTTCCTTGATAACAACAATTCAACAAGCTATTCTTATGATATTTCAAAAGGGCTTGCGGGGGCAGATTTTTTGGGTATAGTGCAAAAAAAATCAAGCGAACATACATACGAAGTTTTGATAAAAAACAAAATATTGCTTAATGACATATTCCAAATTATTACACCAAACTACGAAACAGAAGCAAAAGTAACAAAAA
The DNA here is from genome assembly GCA_934675695.1 of uncultured Candidatus Melainabacteria bacterium. Taxonomy (GTDB): domain Bacteria; phylum Cyanobacteriota; class Vampirovibrionia; order Gastranaerophilales; family Gastranaerophilaceae; genus RUG14156. The sequence goes on from CAKURN010000008.1 coordinate 5,493, forward strand.
TCACACACTCTAAAAAAGGTGAAGTTGATGTTGCAAACACTAATGATATTATTGATTTGACGCTTGAATATGAAAATTCTGATTGGGAAAAAGAATTTGATTTTGCACTACTTAGAACAAGAGGAATGAAAGAATTTTAAAATGTTACTTAGACCTAATTACAACTTGGATTCAATTTATGATATTGATATAGAAGAACTAAAAAGCATCGGAATTAAAGGCTTGTTTTTTGATTTAGATTCTACATTAATGAAATCAAAAAGCGGAAAATTTGCATTCAAAACCGTTCAATATCTAAACGATTTAAGAACAAATTTCAAACTTGCTATTATTACTAACAACAAAAATAAAACTTATATCGAAAAGACAAAATCACAAATAGATGTCCCTGTTTATTCTGAAGCAAAAAAACCAGATACAGAAGTATTATTGAAGGCATGCTTTGATTTAGGTTTAAATCCTCAACAAGTCGCAATGATAGGTGATAGACCACTAAGCGACATTTTGGGCGGTCAAAGAGCAAAAATGACAACTATTCTTGTTGATTCTATTTCAAAAGACGAAGAAAACTTTATTGTACGTTTTGCAAGGTTTTTAGAGAGATTAACAATAGAAAAATAAAAATTTTCTTAATATAATCTTAATTTGCAAAATAAAAAGTACATACTAAAATTAAATAATAAAATAGAACTGGAGATAATATGTGCGGAATTATTGGATACATAGGGGATAAAAAAGCAAGCGACGTTCTTATTTCGGGATTGTCACATCTTGAATATAGAGGATACGATTCAGCAGGCGTTGCTTTAATGAATGGTTCAGAAATCAATATCTACAAAGCTCAAGGCAAATTAAATAACCTTGTTGAAATTTTAAAAACAAAAGAAGAAATCACAAACAAATCACATATAGGTATTGGTCATATTCGTTGGGCAACCCATGGACTACCTACAACCGCAAATGCTCACCCTCACACTTGTAACTGCAAAAGCCTTACACTTGTTCATAATGGGATTATTGAAAATTATCAAGAATTAAAAGAAGAACTTGTAAAAGAAGGCTGCAAATTCGTTTCTCAAACAGATACAGAAGTTGCAGCTCACTTGATTGCAAGCGAATATGGAAAAACAAATGATTTATTGAAGGCAATGCAAAATGCAGTAAAAAAAATAAAGGGTGCATTTGCATTTTGTGCAATTCATAAAAATGAACCTGATAAGATTGTTATCGCAAAAAGAAATGCACCATTGGTTGTTGGTATAGGGGAAAATGAAAACTTTGTTGCTTCAGATATTCCTGCAATAATAGAATACACTAAAAAAGCAATATACTTAAATGACTACCAAGTAGGCGTTGTAGAAAAAAATTCTATAAAAATATACGACGACAACGGAAATCTTTTACAAAACAAGATCGAACATTTGCCTTTTGAAGCGATTGCTATATCAAAAATGGGCTACAAACACTTTATGTTAAAAGAAATCCACGAACAAGGTGATGTAGTAAGAAACGTCTTAACGGGTAAATTGCTAGGTGATGACAACAAAATAAAATTAGAAGATTTTAAACTTTCAAAAGAACAAATAAAAAATATCTCAAGAATTCAAATAATTGCTTGCGGAACAAGTCTTCATGCCGGTTTAGTCGGAAAATATATTTTAGAAAAATACGCTAAAATTCCAACTGATGTAGAAGCATCAAGCGAATATATATATAGAGATACAATAGCTGACAAAAACACTCTTGTAATAGGTATTTCTCAATCAGGAGAAACAGCAGACACCATTACAGCAATCAAACAAGTAAAACAAAAAGGCTCTCATATAGCAATAATCACAAACAGAGCTGATTCCACAATGGCTAGATTGGCAGATAGCTTGCTGCCGGTTAATGCAGGGATAGAAGTTTCTGTTGCTGCAACAAAATCATATATGGCACAATTGATTAGTTTGTATTTGCTTGCGATTTATTTAATGGAAGAAAAAGAATATTCTGATTACAAAGATGAAGTTCACAACTTAAAAAGAGAATTAATTGAACTTCCAAACAAAATTGAACAATTCCTTGAAAATACTTCAAAAATAAAAGAAATTGCAAAGAAATATTCTTCTTATAAAGATTTCATTTTTATTGCAAGAGGCATAAACTACCCAACAGCCCTAGAAGGTGCATTAAAACTAAAAGAAATAAGCTACATTAATGCAACAGGCTATAGTGCAGGAGAATTAAAACATGGCCCTATAGCAATGTTAGATGAAAACATGCCTGTACTTGCAATACTAAACACAGGAAGCGTCTACGATAAAGTTCTTTCAAATTGCGAAGAAGCAAAAGCAAGACAAGCGAAATTGATTGGTTTAACAGATTATATTGCAGATAAAGACTTAAATTTGTTTGATGATTTAATAGTCATTCCATCAACTTCTGATATTATCAGTCCTGCATTGAATATAGTAGCTCTACAACTTCTTGCTTATTATATTTCAGAATATTTAGGAAAAGATGTTGACCAGCCAAGAAATCTTGCAAAATCAGTTACAGTAGAATAAAAAAATAAAAATTTAAAAATACCCCTTTTAAAATTAAAAGGGGTATTTTTTTAACCTTTTACAGCCCCATCTTGAGAACCTTGGATGAAATATTTTTGCAATGATAAAAAGAATATTAATATTGGAACAATAGAAATAATAGAACCTGCCGCAACAAGCCTATAGTCAGAAGAAAAAGCACTAGATAAATTGTTTATTCCAACAGGAAGTGTGAATAAATTTTCGTTTGTTAAAACAATGCTCGGCCACAAAAATTCGCCCCAAGAACCAATAAAAGTAAATATCGCAAGAAGTGCGATTGTTGGTTTTACCATGGGTAATAATATCATTGAAAATATTTGAAAACTGTTGCAACCATCAACGATTGCACTTTCTTCAACTTCTTTTGGAATAGACATAAATGCTTGTCTCATCAAAAATATACCAAATGCATTTACGGCAAACGGAAGAATTAACCCCATATAGCCCATCAATGTTGAATAACTGTCAACCAAATGGAGTTTTAAAGTAATAATATATACAGGTAGCATTATTGTTTGAAAAGGCACCATAATCGTTGCTAAAATTGCAAAAAATGCAATCTTTTTGCCTTTAAAATTCATTCTAGCTAAAGGATAAGCTGCTAGAGCAGATAATATTACATTTAAAATAACAGTAAAAAAAGCAACTATAAAACTGTTTATTACATATTTTGCGATAGGAACCAGTTTTAATACTTCTATAAAATTATTTAAAGTAAAATCTTTTGGAAAGAAAACCGGAGGATAAGCGAAAATATTTTCACTTCTACCTTTTAGTGCGGTTGATAACAGCCAAACGAAAGGTATAAGAGATAAAATACAAACAAAAATCAAAATCAAATGAATGATGATATTTTTGAATGAAAAACGATAATCTTTGTAATAATTTTTCAAAAAACGAACGATTTTTTTTATCATATTTTATATTTATCCTTTTCAAAAACAAAAATATTTAATATAGAAAATATCATTACAATAAAAAGTAAAATCACAGCACCGGCTGATGCTATACCTAAATCCAAATTCTCAAATGCTTTTTCGTATATATAATAAACAATTGTTTTTGTAGAATTTAGTGGGCCACCTTTTGTCATAACATAAATTTCAACAAATACTTTTAGGGCTGAAATTGAACTTATTGTACTAACAAGCGCTATCATCGGCATAAGATGAGGAACAGATACTAACATGTGTTTTTTAAAACCGGATGCTCCATCGACTTCGGCTGCTTCATACAATTCGTTTGGTACTGACATTAAAGCTGAAAGATAAATCATCATATAGTACCCAATACCTTTAAATATAGTAACAAGTGCAACAGATATCATAGAAAATTTAGGGTCAGAAAGCCACCCGATAGGTTCAATATTTAATAAATCAAGAAAATAATTCAAAAGCCCGTTTGGAGCATAAAGCCACTTGAATGCAATTGCTACAACGACGATTGATATTATTACAGGAAGGTAAATAAGCACTTTATATGTGTTTTTATAAGCAATTTTTTGGTTTATTAATATAGCCAAAAACAAAGGCAATACAACAAGCACAGGAACACACAAAAGCATAAAATAAAATGTGTTTAGAATTGTTTTTAAAAATATCGGAGATTTTAAGAGTTCTATGTAATTTTTTAAAAATACAAAATTAGGGTGATAAATGTCTTTTGAATAATCAAAAAAACTTAGAATTATTGTATGAAAAAAAGGAATAAAAAAGAAAACAAGAAGCACGATTCCTGCCGGCAATAAAAACAAATAAGCTCCTAAAATACTCCTTTTATCCATAAATAAATGGTACTAAAACATTTTTAAAATGTAAAGCATAAAAAAAACGGCTAATTTGTGAACAAATTAAGCCGTGATGGATAGAATTAGTATTACGGAGTTTATAGAGGAGTTTACATGCTATTTAATGATAGTGAATAAAAAATGTTGCTAATTAGATGCATTATATTTACAAAAGTTTACATTTATTTTTAAAAAGAATCGGGGAATTTTTCCCCGATATGAATTGAAAACGGTATTGAATTTTTTTAATTATTCTTGACAGAAAACAGACGCTGCAACACCTTCTGGTCTAGCACCATTACTTGTAACAGATCCATCTGAATTGATAGCAGCAACTCCATCACTACCCCAAACAATATTTGGATAACAAATATATCCGGGTCCGCCTTTATCACCTCTACCATCTCCCTTAGCACAGTTGCTTTTAAAAGAACTTCTCGAAAAATTTATATAACTTTGATAATAAGTCATAGCTTTTTTTAATGTAGACATAGAAGCAAGTTTATCACCGGCTTTAGAACAAATTTCTTTTGCAGCAGCTTTATTACAGTAACTACCCCAACAGCATTTAGCATTTGTACAATTATTTCCTGAAGAAACGCAAGTTACACTTCCTGTACAACTTTTACTATTTTTACTTATACAAGCATTAGCTTCAGAAACATAAAAATATCCGCTAGAACATGGGTTTATACAAGTGCTGCCACTCAATTTGTATCCAACTCTACAACTTGTACAAACACCGTTTGTTGAATTGCAAGTTCCGCAGTATGAAGTTTTAGATGAACAGCTTGTTTTTGTTCCATCAGCACAATAATATCCAGATTCACAAGCCTTGCAACTATAAGAAGACAAATAATAACCTGAAGAACATTTTGAACAATTACAACCTGAAGAATATCGAGTACAACCACTAACAGCACAAGAAACGCATTTGTTGCTTGCGTTCAGTTTTTGTCCTGTTTTGCAACCTGTACAAGTTCCATTGCTTGCATTACATGAAGTACAATTTGTTGTTTTTGATGAACAAGTAGCTCTATTACTTCCTCCTGTACAGTAATACCCGCTTCCGCAGCTAGAACAAGTTGAAGATGAAGTTGCTCCTGTTTTTGTTGAATAAGTTCCAGCTGAACATTTTGTATGACTACTTCCACCTGTACAATAATACCCACTTTCACAAGTAGTACAAGAACTTTTGCCTGTAGTATTTGTATAAGAACCTGCAGGGCATAATTTGTGGTCTGTACCTCCGGGACAATAATATCCGCTTTCACAAATAGCACAAGAACTTTGTTTTGTTGATGAAGTATAGCTACCGGCTTCACAAGGAGTGGAGCTAGATGCACCTTGCGGACAATAATATCCTATTTCGCATTCTTTTTTGTTTATTCCATCCGGACAATAATAACCGCTTTCGCATTGTTTACAGCTGTTATTTTCCAGATAATAGCCAACATTGCATTTTTTGCATATTGCACCTGTTGAACAAAGTGTGCAATTAGTATCTATAGTGCTACAAAGAGCACAAGTACAATTTTTTATAACCTTAAATTGACCGTTTGGACAATTGCAACTACATTTAATACAGTATTGGTTTGATTTTGCTACATCGCAAAAAGAGCATTTTCCGCAAGAAGAATCATTTGTACCACCTTCTGAAGGATTGGAAAACATTTCGCAACTTTGGGTTAAATTGACTCTAGATGTTAGATTTGCTGCTTTTCCTGAGATTTTTTTTGTCATTACAGGAACAAAAGCAGCTGAAATTGCACTAATTGCAATTAATGACACCATTATTTCGATAAGAGTAAAGGCTTTTACTTTTCGCCATATTTTTGATTGTTTTAAAAATTTAAAAAAATGTTTCATATATCGTATTTCCTTTTTTGTTAATTAGCACAAGCTACTTTTAACAATCGAAAATCATTTTTTAAAAGGACAATTTCTTTTATTAATTGGTAAATTTAAAACTATTTTCAAAAATTACGCAAGACAAAACAAAGTATAAATAAATATACAGTAACTCATAAACGTAATACTGTTTTTGAAATAACAATCTATACATGATTTTCAATTCGCTAGATATATTATTCCACATGGAGATAATTTTGTAAATAAAAAATAAAATCTCATTTTGAAACTTGATAAGATTATTCTTCTTCTAAAAGCTCTCCGACGTTTTCAATTAGTTTATTGTAAACATTGATTGTTGTTGGACAAATATATAGTTTTCTTTTTACTAAACTTTTTATTGTTTCTATAAAACATTTTAACAAAGCTAAATCCAATCCCATTACACCTTTGTTGGTTTCTATCATTTTCCATAGTTTTTTTGTATATTTTTCATCTCTGCTATTAGGTTCAATTTTGTCTGCTAAAAATATAATTTTATCAAACAGCGTCATATCTATGGCACCTATTGTGTGGTTTCTTATTGCAGATATTATTTCTTTATCGGTTATTTCAAATTCTTTTTGAATAAAATAAGCTCCAACAATCGCATGGAATGTTTTTGGGTTTTTTAGTTCAGATTCTAAAAATCCTGTTTTTATTTTTTCTCTAATTGTTTTTATTAAATCTTCGTTTTCAAAATTTTTTGCACAATCATGAACCAATCCCGCAAGATAAGCCTTTTTTGTGTCGAGTTTAAATATTTCAGCTAGCTTTTGAGCAGTTTCAGCACAACCTAGAGAATGATTGTATCTTTTTTCAGACAAGTTTTCTTTTAACCAGTTTTTTATATAATCTATGTTCTTCAATGTAGTTTTTTACCTCTGAATTTACTAAACCTGTGATATCTTGATTGTTTTCTAATAAATTTCTAATCATAGAAGAAGAAATATCAAGAAAATTTATATTTAAAACATCAAACGAATAACCTTTGTTTTTAAAATAATCAAATGCAGCTTTTGCAAGAGTTTGTCCGTTTTTAAAACGTCTTGGAATAACGATAAAGTGAATTTTTTGTTTCAGAATTTCCGGTTCTTTCCAGCTTTCTAATTTAAAAAATTGGTCATAACCTAAAATGAAATTTATTCTATTTTTTCCATTTTCTTCGTATAGTTTTTCTATTGTGCGATAGGTATAACTGGGAATTTGTAGTTTTGATTCAATATTTGAAACATTTTCTTCTCCAACAGCCAATTTTAGCATATTTAATCTATCAGAATAACTCCAAATACCTTCAATTTTGTGTGGCGGAATAAATGCAGGCACGAAAATGATTTTGTCAAAATTTAACAGTTCTTTTACCTGTCTTGCAATCTCTATATGCCCCAAATGAACAGGGTTGAATGTTCCAAAAAAATAACAATTCATAAAAATATTATAATATAAAATTTTTAAATGAAATGAATTATAAAAAAATAATTAAGAACTGGCAAAATTTGCAATTTTGATATTATTATATAAGTATGAAATACAAAGATTATTATGAAACGCTAGGCGTAGATAGAAAAGCTACCCAGCAACAAATCAAATCGGCTTTTAGAAAATTAGCCAGAAAATATCACCCTGATGTTAACAAAGCTCCTGATGCTCAAGCAAAATTTAAAGAGATAAACGAAGCCTATGAGGTTTTGGGTGATGAAAGCAAAAGACAACGCTATGACCAATTGGGTTCGTCTTGGTCTTCGGGTGCAGATTTTACGCCTCCTCCAGGGTTTGAAAACTACAACTTCAGCTCAATGGGCGGAAATACGAGTGGATTTTCCGATTTCTTTTCTGCTATTTTTGGTGACATAATGTCAGGACAAAGCGGAAATAGAGGTGGTTTTAGCAGTTTTAGCAGTTTTGGCGACTTTGGCAATGGCGGAAGTTTTAGAGATTTTTCTAATTTTTCATCAAGAGGTCAACAAGCTTCTGAAAGAGCCAGAGAAAATGCAAAAAAAGCAGCACAAAAAGAAGAAAATCTGGATATAATCCAAAATGTAAATTTGACAATCGATGATTTAATAAAATGTCCTAAAAAAACAGTTACAGTTTCTACATTTCAACAATGCTCGTATTGTCATGGAGAAAAAAGAGGCTTCTGTTCTAACTGTTCAGGAACAGGAATAGAAAAAGTAACGAAAAACTTGACTTTCCAAGTACCAAAATTTGTTAAACAAGGTCAAAAAATCAGACTCAAAAATGAAGGAAAAACTGATTCTTATGGCAATAAAGGCGATGTTTATTTGGTTGTAAATATCAAAGATACAAATTGGGAAATAAACGAATATGATTTAATAAAAGATGTAGAACTTCTGCCTTGGGAAGCAGTTTTGGGTTGTGAAAAAGAAATTGAAACACCAAATGGAAAAATAAAAATCAAAATTCCAAAACTAACTTCTTCAGGGAAAAAACTTCGTCTTAAAAATCTGGGTTTAGCAAAAAAAGATGGAACAAAAGGAAATTTAGATGCAAGAATAAAAATCACCGTTCCTAAAGACCTTTCAAGAGAAGCCCTTGATTTGTATGAAAAATTAAAAAAATTAAATTCCTAAAAAAGCAGATTTAAAAAATCTGCTTTTTTGTTTTCAAATATAGTACTTTCGTCTATTATCAAATCAATTGTCCAGATGTATAATATTTTTATGATAAGATTAACTAAGACACTTGGCTAATTGATAGAATAAAGGTGAAAGATGGAAAAAATAAAATTATCAAAAACACGTTTTGTTATTATTTTGATACTTGTTTTAATAGGAATAGCTTTATGTTTGGATTTGGCTTATGTTTTTTATAAGACAAACTTTTTAGACCATGCAGCAAAAAGCTTCTGTACTGTATCTGAATTAATTGATTGTGACGGTGTTGCAAAAACGCAATACAGTGTTTCGTTTGGCGTGCCGAATGCTTTGTGGGGATTATTTGTTTATAGTATTGTTTTGTTTTTATTGTTTGTAGATAAAATTCAAAAAAAATTCCCAAACACTATTTTTGATGTATTTAAAAATCCAAAAAGCTACATTGGAACATTAGAACTTTTGCAATTTTTGTTATCGATGATATTAGCCGGAATTTCTATATTTGAAATACATAAAATATGTGCTTTATGTTTCTGTACATATTTTGTTGATTTATTTATCGCATTAACCGCTTCTTGGGGAAGTTTCAGGCAAGACATAAAAAACACTGTAGTTGATTTTATAGATGGAGCAAAAAAATACTTTGTGCTTTTTATTGTTTGTTTGATTGGTTTTGTTGTCGGTTTGTATTATTTAGACAAAACTATGATTTTTTCACCAAAAATCAAAAAAGAAAGAATGCAAAAAGAATTTTACGAAGCTACTTCTAACAAATATGCAATTAAAGGTAATCTTTTAGGAAAAGAAGATGCACCTGTTACGATAAAAGTCTACACAGATTTGAATTGTCCATTTTGCAAAGTTGTGAATATTATGTTACACAAATTAGCAAAAGAAACTGATGTAAAAATCGAAGACAAACATTTTCCGCTAGATACAAGCTGCAACAAAATGATAGGTGTAACTCTAGGAGGACATGAGACTTCTTGTATGTATTCAAAATACGCTCTTGCAGCTAAAAAACAAGGTAAATTCTGGGGTGCAGCAGATGTATTCTACTATAAATCTCCAAAAACCCAAGAAGAAATACTGGAACAATTAAAAAAAGCTCACTTAGGACTTGATTTTTCACAATTGAACAGTGATTTTAACAGTCCCGATATAGAAAAACAACTTCAATCTGACATTGAAGAAACCGTATCAAAAGGCATAATGGGTACTCCCGCTATAGAAATAAATGACATATTATATATGGGAGCAATGCCTTATGATGAACTAAAAGAAAAAGTTCAATTGGCAAAAAAAAGAGCCTTAAACAAATAAAGGCGTAAGTTATGAAAAAGATAATACTACATGCATGTTGTGCACCTTGTGCAAGTTATCCTATAGAAAAACTAAAACAAGACGGATATGTGCCTGTAGTATTTTTTTACAATCCAAATATTTTCCCTTTTGAAGAATACGAAACAAGAAGAAAAGAACTTCTAAATTACTGCAAAACAAAAAACATAGAATATTTTGAAGAAAATTGGGATTCAAAGTTGTTTTTTGATTTTGTAAAAGGATACGAAAACGAACCCGAAAAAGGCTCACGCTGCACAAAGTGTTTTTATTTAAGGTTAGAAAAAACAGCAATTTTCGCCAAAGAAAATAATATCAAAGATTTTACAACGACACTTTCTGTTTCGCCTCACAAAAATTCTAACCAAATTTTTTCAGTAGGAATTGAAATTGCAAAAAAATACGATTTGAATTTTGTAGAATATAATTTTAAAAAACAAAACGGCTTTAAAATTTCAAGACAAATTGCAAAAGAAAATAACATGTATGCCCAAACTTACTGTGGTTGCAAGTTTTCAATGAGATAATTATAAAATATCAAGTTTAGAAATATTAGCATTTCGGATAACCTTTTTTGGTAATGAAACGCAAAAGAAATAAACGCATAATTTTAACAGAAATTTTAAAAATTCTGCGATAAAAATTTTGCCAACAAAGGAGGAAAAATGACTATAAAAAGAATGTTTCTATCAAGTGCAACAATGACATTCTGTGCACTTGCTTTAACAGTTCCAATGACATTTGCAGCTTGTCCGGTAAATGGTGATTGTGGTTGCAACAAATCACAATCTGAAATAGTTACACCAGACAATGCAACATGTTCAAAATGCAAACAAAGCGATTGCAAATGCAACAAAAAAAGTTTTAGTTTGTTTAAGAAAAAAACAGACTGTGATTGTCAAACAGGAGCAGCTGCTCCATTAGACCCATGCGAAAAAGTAAAAAAACCTGATTGTGGTTGCAAAGAAACACCAAAATACGACTG
>CAKURN010000009.1 GCA_934675695.1 uncultured Candidatus Melainabacteria bacterium
ACAATTTATCAGCCAATCTAGATGTTTGTGTGCCTTTTCCTGAACCGGGAGGGCCTAAAAATATAAATACTTTTTTAACAATTTTATCCTCTTATTGTTGCAAAAAACTATCGTAATTTTTTGCCAACATGTGTGTTTTGATTTGGTTTATGAAATCCAATGCAACACCAACCAAGATGATTAAGCTTGTTGCACCAATTCCTTGGAATGTAGTGATTTCAGTAACTTTTGTTGCAACTGTTGGAACCATTGCAATAACGCCCAAAGCAATTGCACCAATAAACATTACTCTGCCAAGTATTTCGTTCAATTTGTCCGCTGTCGGCTTTCCTGGTTTTACCCCAGGGATTGCAGAACCGTATTTTTTAAGATTGTTTGCAATTTCTTTTGGTTGCATTGATGGAATAATTGATGCATAGAAAAATGTCAAAAATACAATCAAAGTGAAGTAAATTATATAGTACCAAATCGAATTTGCACTAAATACTGTACTCAAATTCACAAAGATTTTTGATAATATAACATTTTTTATGTGCATATTCTTGAGAACCTCAAGAACAGTCGCAGGGAAAAGCAAGATTGCGATTGCAAAGATGATTGGCATAACGCCACCTGGATTAAGTTTGAATGGAATATTTGTGTTTTGACCACCATATACTTTGTTTCCAACTTGTCTACGAGCAGAAACAATCGGAACTTTTCTTGCTGCTTCGTGCAAAATAATGATAAATATGATTGTTGCAACAAATATCGCAATCAACAACAATAAACCAAGTTGCAAGTGAGCATCTTTTTGAATCAATTGTGCAGTATTTGAGCAATACATAGGAATACCTGCAATAATACCCACAAAAATTAACAGTGATGCACCGTTTCCAATGCCTTTTTCTGTGATTAATTCACCCAACCACATAACAATCATAGCACCTGCTGTTAAAGAAACAGTGGATGCGATAAAGAACATCGCATGGTTTACATTGGGTAATATGACATTACCTATTTTGAATAATGCCAATGAAAAAATTATAGACTGAAACAAAGCAAGAGCTGCAGCAAACAATCTGGTGTATTGTTGAATTTTACGTCTACCTGCTTCGCCATCTTCTTTTTGTAATTTTTCTAATGATGGAATAATAACAGCTAACAATTGCATAATAATCGATGATGTAATAAATGGTCCAATACCTAAAGCAAATATAGATACTCTACCCAACGCACCACCAGAAAACATATCCAAAAAACCGAACAAATCGTTTGAACCTGCTATGCCGTTGAAAACTTGGTTATTTATACCATATATTGGAAGCTGTGCCCCTAATCTAAATAGTGCAATTATGGCAAAAGTGAATATAAGCTTTTGCTTTAATCCACTTGCTTGCCAACTTGCTTTTAAATTTTGCACAACTTTATCTGAATCGATATTTTGTTGCATTATACTAATTCTGCCTTTCCGCCTGCTTTTTCGATTTTTTCTTTAGCTGATGGGCTGAAATATGTAGCTTTTACTGTGATTGCTTTTGATATTTCACCATTTCCTAAAATTCTTAATGCGACAGCAGTGGAAGAAGCTTTTTTGTTTTGTTGCAAATAAGCTAAATCGATAACTTCTGTATCTAATTCAGCCAATCTTGCAATATTGATTGCAGCAGATTCTTCTCTAAATCTGTTTTTGAAGCCTTTCAATTTTGGCATTTGACGGTATGATGGCATTTGTCCACCTTCAAAACCACGTTTGTGGCTGTTACCACTTCTTTGACCTTCACCGTTGTTACCACGACAAGATGTTTTACCATGTCCTGAAGCAATACCTCTGCCTTTACGTTTTTTAGCGTGAGTCGCACCTTCATTTGGTCTAATATCTTCTAAACTTAACATTTTATATTAACCTTCCTAAATTTTCTATTAATCAACTATTGCAACAATGTGTGGAACTTTTTTAACCATACCTAAAATTGTTGCAGAATCTTCATGTTCTACTACTTGATCTTTTTTTGTTAAACCAAGAGCACGAACCACTCTGATTTGTTTATCGCTAGCACCGATTGTGCTTTTTACTTGTTTAATTTTTATTTTAGCCATTTTTTATTTTTTCCTTTTGCCTTGATTTATGCTTTTTGTCCTAACATTTCTTTAACGCTGATTTTGCGAACAGCAGCAACTTCTTTAAATGTTCTAAGTGATTTAAGAGCATTCAAAGTAGCATTTGCAGCATTTAGAGGAGATTTTGAACCCAAAGATTTTGATAGAATGTTTTCAACACCTGAAAGTTCCAATACCGCTCTGACTGCACCACCAGCGATAACACCGGTACCTTTAGAAGCCGGCCTTAAAATAACAGAACCTGCACCTGATCTACCAGTAATCATATGAGGGATTGTTGAATTGAACAAAGGAACGCTAACAAGATTTTTTCTAGCATCAGCAACAGCTTTTTGGATTGCAATAATAACTTCTGCAGCTTTTGCAACGCCCATTCCTACTTGTCCTTTTTTATTACCTACGATAACAATTGCTCTGAATGAAAGTTTTTTACCACCTTTAACAACTTTTGTTACACGACGGATTTGAACAACTTGTTCTTTCCATTCTGATTCAACCGGTTCAACTGTTTCGATTTTTCTTCTTTTTCCACGTCTAGAAGCTTTTCTGCCTTGTTGAGGAGCTTCTTCTTGGTGAATACTTTCTTCAACAGGTGCTTGTGCTTCAGCAACTGTTTCTTGAGTTTCTTCTGGAGTTTGGATTTCTTTGTTTTCTTCCACGATATTACCTTTCTAAATTGTAATTCTTGTTAAAATCTGTATATTTTTACATCATAAAAATGAAAATAACAAAATAAACTTTTTTAAAAGCGTATTTTGGGTTATTAAGATGTAATATTTCTGACAAATTCATTTTACATAAAGAGAAAAAATTTTTCAACTCTTTTTTGAATAGGTCGAGCGATTTTTTTAAGAAATGTAAAGAAAATTAAAACAAAAAGGCAAATGTTTGTTATAAAACAAAAATTTCGGGAAATATAATACTACTACATTGATGTTTCGGAAGTTAAAATCTCCGAACGGCTCTGTACAAGATTAATTTAGTTAATCTATGATTAAAAGCTCCTTCAAAGGAGCTTTTTTAATTAGTAACGTTTTTCAAAATTTTCATCGATTTTTAATGTACAAATAAAAGTTCCTTCTGTGCAACCCATAGAATTTGCACTATCGCCACCTATTGGATAATTAGGTATAAAAGAAGGTTTTATTTTTCTTGGCAATTTGTTTTCAAAAACCGGAATCATAGAAGCCGGTATATCTGTGTATGGAACTTTTCCAAAAGCGATTTGTCTTGCTTCATCTATAGTGTAAGATTTTGTTTGTTTTCCGTAACTATCTATTATTCTTGCACTAGCATAGGTTTTGTCGTATATAGGATATCCAACAGGAATAACATCACCTGTAAAAGTAACAATAAAAGGTACTATATCAGGGTGAGGAAATGCCATTCTGTTTGGTTTAGCTTCGCCATTTAAGTCAATATAGACAATATAATAGTTAACTGTTTTATTTTTTTTACCGCCATGGTTTATCGTTATTGTTTTTGGATTAGAAAAATAAAATCTTAGCCCGTTTGTTAATTCAAATTGCATAGAATTTGAATCAAATTCGTCGTCTTGGGCATTGATTATTGAATTTTTCTTGTCTTTACAAGCATTTTCATCTGTAGCGTTTAAGTATTCCGTTAATCTTTTGCATAATTTTTGAGTTGCGTCAGGAAAAGGTCTTCCATTTTCCAAATAACCATCAGAACCTGAATCTTCTCTTTGACAATCAGTTAAACCGTCTGCTGATATACCTTCTGCTCTACAATATGTATCTGTATAGGTATTATAGGCAGCTTTGTTTAATGCATCATAAGCTGAATAATAACGAGTAAAGAAATCGGTGTATCTATCGTTTATTGTATATAAAGAAATGACTATTAATACACCCATTATTACAAATACAACAAGTAATTCGGGCAAAGTAAAAGCGTGTTTAGTTTTCATCGTAACCTCTTTTTTGACATACTAACATATTATTTAATGATATATATACTATTTTAGATGTATTTAAATTGAATTTTTCAAAAGATTTGCTATATTTGAGATAAAATTAAAAGTATAGAGAATTAGTAATTTTTCAAAAAAGGGGTTATTTTGAAAAACGCTTTTACGATTGCGGAATTAATTTTAACAACGATAATTACAGCTGTAATATGTATTATTTTGCCGATTACGATTTTAAAAAGAGATGTAAAACCATCAGTTGCAAAGAAATACGATTTTATTGCAAAATGCACATCTAAGTGTATTTTTGATGCTCATTCAGCGACATTAAGTGATTCTGCTGGAAAACAAACAAAACTTGACTACAACAAAAATTCAAATGAATTTTATACTATAGAACTCGTTGGCGGTGGTGCCGGAGGTACACAAAAAAGTTTCGGCTACCCGGGAGAATCAAAAACAATATTTCTTCCATCTCTTGAGGATAACCAAAAAATCACGAACGCAGGTTATACAGACGCAGGAAAATACGGTGGTATTTTAACAGGGTGTTATTTGATGGAAGCCGGAATGGGAGGTCAAATAAACAACTCAGGACAGATGTCTAGAATCTGTGTAGTAAATAGACTAGCAAATAGAGAATGTGAACAAGCAACAAGTTGCGATAATAGAACAATCGTCGCTTTTGCACAAGGTGGCATAAAATCAAACGAAGATGTCGACTTCTTTAAAATTTCAGACAATCTTAGACAAGCAAGTCTTATATCTAGTGTAAAAAACGATTCAACAACATACGGCTGGGGAGGAACCTATGGCAAAGCCCCAAGTACAGGCACTAAAGGAATAATAATAATAAAATGACAAAAAACAACAAAAAATATGGTTTTTCACTTGCAGAATCAATTATATCAATGTTGATACTGGCTCTTGTTATTATGTTGACGCTTTCTGTGATTACACGCAAAAAAACAACACCAATAAACAAAACCACAATCAGCGGTTTCTATGCTTGTTGGAAAGATGGTGGAATAGTAAAACAACAACACTATGATGGACATGTGATAAAAACAGCTTCTACATCAACTGATTGTAATTTTGAAATGGATAGACGTGCATACAAATACTATATTTATGTTGTAGGTAGCAGAAAAGACAATATAGATGGGCAAGTAATACAAGAAGTCGTTCCAACACCAACAGGAGAAGTAGAAGACGAAATGACGCTAAATATCGAACTTGGTGGCGTGGGTAATGGCGGCATGACAACCGTAAAACAAAACGGAACTATAATCGCTCAAGCACTCGGAGGAATAAGAGAAACTGATTCTGAGCTTGTTGATGGAAATATAAAAAGTTGCAAAATAATAAGCGGCAATCCTTGTGGCTTTGGTGCTTCCGGAAAAAGAGTGCCAAAATGCGATGTTCAAAATGCAAAAAGCGAAATATACAAAAAAGCAGGAATTAATCCATACAAAACAAGTATAATAATAAATTGTATAGAAAATGAAGCTGATGAAAGCAAAAGAACAACAAATAGTGATGATATTCACCAAGAAAATTTGTCTGATATTTCAAAAGGTAACTATCACTATACCCACAATAGTACAGGAGTCAATTTTACTGTACAAGAATCAGATTCAGGTCTAAAAGCAGTTTCAAATTCCAATACACAAAATTCAGAATTTGTTAAATATTTAAAAATGATACCTCAAAATATGCAAAACGGTCTAACTGATGCATTACTAACATATTACCAAAAAGATAGCGGTGATAAAGACGGGGTTGTACTTATTATTTGGTAAAAGGGAAAAGCAATGAAAAAATTACAAAAAGGTTTTACTTTATCAGAAATGCTTGTTGTATTTTGTATTATTGCAGTAATTGCAGGTTTAATGATATCTACAATGGGCGATAAAATTGATAGAAATAAAGCATTGTTTAAAAAAGCATACTCAGTAACAGAAAGAACTGTTGTTGAATTAGTCAACGATGAAACTTATTATCCTTACGATTTTAACAATTTCGGTTTTAAAGAAACTACAGATGTAAAAATAATTGGAGCAGATTACTTTACTTCTACAACCAATTACGATAACCCAAACAAAACAACACATACCACCTGCAATAAATTAGTAAAATTCTGCAATTTGTTTTCAAACAACTTAAATTTAGAATCAAAACCGGTGTTTAATGGAAATTCTTACTGCACATTTACCACAACAGATGGCATATATTGGAAAATCGAAGAATCAACAGCAAGCAATATTGACCCTGTAACAGGATTTTTGATTACTGTTGATACAAACGGCACAGCAAAAGAACCAAACAAACCTTCTTCAAAAACAAAGGTTTCAGCAAATGATGAAGGCAACACAAAAAACAGAGATATGTTTTATATTTATGTAAGAGATGATGGAAAAATGCAATTACCTGACAAAGATGAAATTGCAAAAGGTTACTTAAAATCATCTAACATGAATAAAGGTTAATCATAGAAGTCTTATCTATTTGGGACTCATTATTATAATGAGTCCCAATTTTAGTATATATATAGTATTTTTTTAAAAATTAATTAAAGTTTTTCCATATATCAGATGATGAACAAAAAACAAAATTCATATATTCTTTATCTATAAATAGATTTATATGGGGATAGAATTAAAAATTGAGGAGGTTTAAGTTTAACCTTGAGAGTGTGCTTATGTTAAGAAGCCACACTTTAGAAGATGAGAGGATTAAGTTATCTAAAATTGTTCAGGTATATAATGAACAAAAAGAAAAACTTAATGAATTAGTACAAAAATTAGAAAATTTGGAAAAAAATTCAACGCAATACTTTCAACAAGTAGGTTTTTCATCTTCGCTCATCGAAAACTATAGGCAATATATTTTAAAGACAAATAGCGAATTAAAAACACAAGAACACGTAATTCAAAGACTGGAAAAAGAACTTAATTTGCAGCAGCAAAATACACAAAAAGCCTATATAGAACTAAAAACTATAGAAAATCTAAAAGAAAAACAAAAAGAAGAATACAACAAACTTCTTTTACAAGAAGAAATGAAAACACTAGACGATATAACAAATTCAAAAAGAAGTGCTTAGGATAGAAAATGACACAAAACATCGCATCAGATATAAATTCAGAAAACAATATAAAAAATTCTTATTATTCAACTTTAATGTCAAACAATTCAGTAAACATTTCAGATGTAAAAAATCAAGATTTTTTTAAACTTATTGATAATGTAAATGCAAAAGCAAACCAAATCCAAAGCAACATCGTAACAAATACTGCAAAATCAAACACAAGCAGTATCAACAAAAAAGCTTTAACGAACAATACTTCTTCAAACAAAGATGCAAATTCAACATCATCTGTAAATTCTACATCTTCTACAATTTCTAACAACTCAAAAACAAAAAAAGAAGTTCAAAATTCATCAGAAAAAACTTCGCAAACTGTTTCACAAAACAAAACTCAACAAACAACAACCCAGCCAAAACAAGAAACAAAAACTTCAAACGACATCAATAATATAACAACAAAAAACAACAATATATCTAAAATATCAAACAATACCTCGCAAGATAAGTTATCTGACATAAATAATAGCTCACCTGTAAGTACATCACCAGTTGTTTCTTTTGATGAACAAAATTCTACAGTAGAAACAACAAACTCAACAAACGAAAATGATAACTTATCTTTTGACGAGGCAGTTGAGTATTTGGCTCTTAATACAACGGTTTTGCCTGATACAAATATCGAATTTCAAGATGATTTTAAACAAGAAATAGAAAAAACAATAGATGATTTAACGATTGATAGTGATACTTCTGACACTATTGAAAAAGTAGCAGAAGTAATCGACAATAGCAATTTATCGCAAGATACAAAAAAAGAATTGACTTCTAAATTAGATGAAATAAAAAATGCAATAAATAAAATCCAAACAAAAGATTCAACATCCTCTAATGAAGAAGATTTTTCTATCAAAAATTCTAATCTTTCAGATACAGAAAACATTTCAACAGATACTTTAAAAAACGATATAAAAACTTCTCTAAAAGAAGCAATAAATAAAACTATTTCAACACTACAAAATTCAAAAGAAATTAACCAAAATGATAAAACTGAAACAGTTTCTATAGATAATAATACTGTTGTTGAAGACAAAAATACAATCGATACAACAAAAACCCAAACAGATGAAATAAAAAATTTAGAAAATGATAGTGTTTTTGATGATGTTAAAGAAATAAAAGATACTATTCCTTCTTTAACATCAAAAAATGAAACTGCAACAACTACTTTAAATAAAGAAACTTCTAAAGAAACAACTTCAATTGATAGCGATACGATTGGCAATAAAACATCAAAAGAAGAAGTTACTTTAACAAACAAAGCAAAAATTAGCGACAAAACAACAAACGATATCAAAAACGCTCAATCTCAAAACGAAAATTCAATAAACGAAATAGTAAATATCCTAAAATCATCTTCAACTGAAAACGAAACAGATTTAGACAGTATTTCTATTGATACAACAGCTTTAAAAAAAGAAAATATTGAACAAGATAGCAAAAACAATATAGATAATATCAATGAAACTAATAACTTCAATACCAAAATCACTACAAGTACCGATATAAATAGTGCAAAAACCCAAAACAAAGAGCAAACTATTGTTCAAAATGATATTGATATAAATACTACTGAAAACAATATTGATAGTGAAGATACTGAAACTGCTCAACCAAAAAATGACTCAAAAGAAGAAATTTCTTTTTCAAAAGATTCATCTATTAAAAAAGAAATGATAAATAATACTACATCTTCTTCAACATCAGAAAATTTTGATGATTCATCAAATAAAAATTCGACCACATACGATGATTCATTTTCAAAAAAAGAAGTTAATACAAATTCTACAGAAGAAACCCAACCAAAAAACATAGAAATACAAGAAACTAAAGAAACTGTTCAAGAAAAAGATTTGAAAGATGTTTTCAAAAAAGAAAATTTAGAAATGATTGAAGATATCTCATTTAACAATGAATTGAATAGTTTAAATGAATCGGGAGCATTGTCTGTTACAGATGAAATTGCAAAAATAGCACTAAATACAAAAAGTTCTAACAATGTAGATGGTGCAGTATTAAGTCAAAACGACAACTCAATGATTAAAAATATTTCTTTTGCAAAAACACTCCAACAACAAAACCAAAACATTCAAACCAAAATGGAAACAAATGATGTAATGGGGCAAATAACAGAAAAATTACAAAACCTAAAAAATGCCCAAGGTCAAAAACTAACAATGATACTAAGACCAAATGATTTGGGCAGATTGTCTATTGAATTGACTACAAACGAAAAAGGACTAACTACAAACATATTAGCCCAAAATTCAGACGTTAGAAATTATATAGAAAAAAACATCGATTCACTTCGTCAGCAATTGTCAAATGCAGGTGTTAATGTAAATACTATACAAATAAAAACCGCAGGCGAGGAAGGTTCGACTTTTTATGACGGAAATCACAACAGTCAAAATTCACAAGAAAACCAACAACAACAAAACCAAGAAAATCCAACCAAAAGAAATAAACAAAATGAATTTGTAAATACAAACTATGATTCGTATTTTGCAAAAAACAATGTTAGGGATTTTTCGAGCGTTTTAACAAATACATTTAACTATAGTTTAAACTAATAAGGATTAAAAATGACAACAGTAAGCGACGCAATTACGCAATTACAAAACACAACCGCTGCTTTAAACGGAACAAGCACACAATCAAGCAGTTCATCAGGCAGCTCATCATCTGTTAATAGCCAAAACTTCTTAAATTTGATGTGCATGCAACTTCAATATCAAGACCCGACAAACCCAATGGACAACTCAGAAATGCTAGCACAAGAAGCTCAGTTTGCTTCATTGGAACAAATGGAAGCACTAACAAGTTCTTTTTCAACATTTTCAACCACATTTCAAGCAAATTCTTTAATGGGGCAATATGTAGAAGTTACAGATGAAAACGGAAATACAGAAAACGGCTATGTTGATTATATAAATTTAAACGACAAAAACGGTGCAAGCGTTTCTGTAAACGGAGTTTTAAGACCTTTGTCACAAGTAACAAAAGTATTACCTGCCGATAAAATCACATCAGAAAGCATATCTAAAAATACTGCTGACATAAAAGACGGTGTAAGTTCAATTGCAGAAAGTATTACTAACTTGACAGAAGCTTTGAGCAAATATTTAGGCAAAGACCAAGCAGAATAAAAACAATAAAATCAAAACAAATAAGACAATAAAGAAAGGTGAAACAAACAAAATGACACAAGCATTATTTAATGCCATGACAGGGTTAAATGCAGGTACAGAGCAATTGACAGTAGTATCTGACAACGTTGCAAATATGAACACAACCGCATACAAAACTTCTCGTGTTGATTTTCAAGACATTTGGTACCAAACAAAAACAACAGGCACAAATTCAACATCGGTTTTAGGTGGTACAAACCCATATCAAAAAGGTGTAGGTGTACAATGTTCAGCAATTACAAAAGACTTTTCAGCTTCTAGTACAAATTCAACAGGTAGAACAACCGACCTTGCTTTGACAGGGAATGGCTGGTTTACCGTACAAAATGCCGATGGGCAAACTTTGCTTACCAGAGATGGTTCTTTTTCATTAGATGAAAACGGTTATTTATGTACAGCTAGTGGCTGTAGAGTCTTAGGTATGGATTCTATTACTTCTTCTACAGGTTCTACTACGCCAATCAAAGTTCCAACAGCAATAAAAGTAATCGAAAACCCTACTACTAAAGGTAATTTTCAAGACATGAAAATAAGCGAATTAAACAACTGCGAAACAATCACTTCCGGTCAATTTTCAATTTATGATACAGAAAGCAGTTTGACTTATGTTTTTAATTTAGATACAGTAAACCCAAACCTAAAAGTAACTGATTTAATCGGAAAATTAAACGGATTAACAGGTACTGCAACAAAAATAACAATAGGTCCAGATGGTGCCGAACAAGTTCAAACCGTTACAAAAAACATGGGCGATTTAGTAACATTTAATATAGGAAATGGTGTAATCACTGCAACCGACAATTCTAACCAAGGTATAAGTTTTGAAACAGTTCCCGGTGGAAGCAACTTTTTATCACAAACAAATCTCGCTAGTGTAACACCAAAAAATGGAGTTTATACTTCTACAGCATTAAACATGTCAGCAACTATTACAGAAGTTGATGATATTACAGCTGATACGACTCAACTTTACAAAAGTTTGTCATTCGGAAAAGACGGTATGCTAACTGTTACATATTCCGATGGTTCAGTTTTAACCGTTCAAGCAACAAAAGACGGTACTTCTACATATTTTAGCTACACTGATTCAAGCGGTGTTATTATCAATGACGATATTTCAAATTCAGGAAAAGCATCTTTATATGTAGACCCAAATATTCTTACAAAAGCTAATATGCAAATGCAAATTGTAAAAGTAACAAACGATTCCGGTCTTGTTGCAACAGGTAGTAACTGTTACGAAGTCGGCGTAGACTGTGGGAAAGTAGTCTATACAGCTGCCGGCATAAACGGAACAGGTACTGTTGCATCAGGTACATTAGAATCATCAAACGTTGATTTGACACAACAATTTTCAAATATGATTTTGGCTCAAAGATTGGTTCAAGCAAACTCGCAAGTTTTCAACAAAGCAAACAACATATTGGAAACTTTGGTTTACTTGGGTCAATAATAAACTAATTCTCTTTATTGTCTTTGTATCAAAACTGCTTTATTTTAAAGCAGTTTTTATTTTGCTTTGTTTTGCTTATAATAAACATTGCAAATAAAAAACAAGAAGGGAGAAAATATGACAACATCATTAACAACAAAACCTGTATTTGTACAAACAACCAGCCGCAGCGGAAACAAAAAATATATTAATGCAAATAATATATTAGAAGTAAATAGCGACAGAAACGGAAGCAAAATCACATACGAAACCGTAAATTCTAATGGAAACGAATGCGTTACTTCTTCTTATTTGGTTGAAGGAGAAGAAAAGAAATTAGATATACAAGCGTAAAAAAAATTAAAAAATTTTAAAAAAAGCTGGAGCAATAAACTCCAGCTTTTCGTATATCAATATAGTTTGTTATTTAACTAACTCGCCAATTGCTTTAAATACTGCCATTCTTTGGTTAGCATCTTTTTCAGCTTTTGCATACAATTCTTCAGCAGCTTCAGGGTTTGTTTTCAATAATGATTTATAACGACCTTCTGATCTGATAAAGTCTTGGTAGCTTCCTTTTGGATCTTTAGCATCCCAAGTGAATGGTTGTTCGTTTTGCGGGTTGTATCTGTATAGTGGGAAATATCCGGCTTCAACAGCACGTTTTTGTTCTGTTTGTGTTTTAGACATATCAATACCATGAGCGATACAAGGAGCGTATGCAAAGATGATTGATGGTCCATTGTAGCTTTCAGCTTCTTTGAATGCTTTTAGAGTTTGGTTTCTATCAGCACCTAAAGCAACTGATGCAACATAAACAAAACCGTAAGACATAGACATCAAGCCCATATTCTTTTTGTATGTACGTTTACCGCCTGTAGCAAATTTTGCAACAGCACCTGTTGGAGTAGATTTTGATGCTTGACCACCTGTATTTGAATATACTTCTGTATCAAGAACAAGAATATTTACATTTCTACCTTGTGCCAATACATGGTCAATACCACCGTAACCGATGTCGTTTGCCCAACCGTCACCACCTATTATCCAAACTGATTTGTCTGTAAAGTAGTCTTTTAATTCGGCAACTTTTGCAATATCAGGACAGCCACAAGTTGCGTATTTGTCGATTACTTTTTTAGCTTCTTCTTGAGCTTTTATAGCTTCTTCTGTTTTTGAATTGTCAAAATGAGCCATAGCGTTTTGTAGAGCTGATTTTAAATCTTCAGGTGTTTTTTCGTTTTCTAGCACTTTTTCTACATAAGTTTTCAAAGTATCTCTGTTTTGGTCAACTGCCAATCTCATACCATAACCAAATTCAGCATTGTCTTCAAACAATGAATTTGCCCAAGCCGGACCTCTGCCGTCTTTGTTTGTTGTGTATGGTATAGTTGGGAAAGTACCTGAATAAATTGAAGAACAACCTGTTGCGTTTGCAATTATTGCGTTTTCACCAAACAATTGAGAAACCAATTTAACGTATGGTGTTTCACCACAACCTGCACAAGCACCGGAAAATTCAAACAATGGTTTTCTAAGCATTGCACCTTTTACTGTGTTTGTTGTGTTTTTACCCATAACGTTATCCGGCAATTCATCAAAGAATTTTTCATTAACTTCTTCGCAGCTTTCGATTTCTTTTTCGATTGTTGACCAAGTAAGAGCTTTTTTGCCTTCTACTTTTGACATTGGGCATTGGTCTATACAAACACCGCAACCTGTACAATCTTTGCAATAAACTTGAACTTTGAATTTTTCATCAGCAAGAGCCGGTTTTGCAGGAATTGTATTGAATGATTCAGGTGCTTTTTCAAGGTCTTTTGCTTCAATTAATTTTGTTCTGATTGCAGCATGAGGACAAGCAGAAGCACAAATTCCGCATTGAATACAGAATTCTGAATTCCATTTTGGAACACGAGGTGCGATACCACGTTTTTCAAGACAAGCCGTACCTGTTGGGATAACACCGTCTATGCTCATTGCACTAACAGGAATGTCATCGCCTTTTTGTTTCATTGATGGTTCAACAATTTTCTTTGCAAATTCTGTTGCATTTTCAGGAAGAAGTTGTTGTTCATCTATGCAACCAACACCATCTAATGAAGTCGGAACTATAACTTCTTTACAAGCATCAATAGCAGCATCGATTAATGCAAGGTTCATATTTACAACGTCATCACCTTTTTTCTTGAAAGTTTTGACTGTCATTTCTTTCATACCTTCGTATGCTTGTTCAAATGGAATTACACCTGAAACTTTGAAGTATGCAACCATCATAACAGTGTTTGCACCTTTACCACGAAGTCCCGGTTGTTGTTTAACAAGTTCTTCAGCATTTACGTTGTAGAATTTGATTTTCTTTTCGATGATTGTTTTTTGTAAATCACGAGTCAAGTGGTTAAATGCTTCTTCATTTGAATATGGAGAATTTAATAAGAATGTACCACCTTCTTTAATACCTTTTAAGATATCGTATCTACCGATATAAGCGTGTGTAGAACATGATACAAAATCAGGTGCTGTGATTAAATATGTTGATTTGATGTGTGAATCAGAAAATCTCAAGTGAGAAACAGTTACACCAAATGATTTTTTAGAGTCATAAGCAAAGTATGCTTGAGCATCTTTGTTTGTGTATTGACCAATAATTTTGATTGAGTTTTTGTTAGCACCAACAGTACCATCTGAACCCAAGCCCCAGAACATACAGTTTGTTGTACCAGCCGGTTCTGTTACTATGTGTTCTTCTACTTTTAGAGATTTGTGAGTTACATCATCTTCAATACCTACGGTGAAACCATGGAAACCGTTGTTTTCTAGGTGTTTGTAGATAGCTAAAATCATTGATGGAGTAAATTCTTTAGAAGACAAACCATATCTGCCACCGATTATTCTGATACCTTGGTTTTCTAGAGCTGCAACTACATCCAAGAATAATGGTTCGCCGATTGAACCCGGTTCTTTTGTTCTGTCCATTACAGCAATTCTTTTTGTTGTTTGTGGAAGTGCTTCTTTGAAACGTTTAACGTCGAATGGTCTATATAAACGAACTTTAACCAAACCGTATTTTGTACCACGATTTGCATTCAAGTAATTAATTGTTTCTTCAATTGCTTCACAACCTGAACCCATTGCAACAATAACATCTGTAGCATCAGCAGCACCAACATAATCAAATGGGTGATATTGACGACCGGTAACTTTTGCAACTTTGTCCATATATTCTTGAACGATATCAGGAACAGCGTCATAGTATTTGTTTACTGTTTCTCTACCTTGGAAATATACGTCTGTATTTTGAGCACCAACTTTACAAATTGGTTTTTCAGGACGTAATGCTCTTTGTTTAAATTCTTCTATGTATTTTTCTTCAACTAAAGATTTGATTTCGTCATAAGAAATTTCTTCGATTTTGTGAATTTCGTGAGAAGTTCTGAAACCATCAAAGAATTGGATAAATGGAACTTTTGCTTTGTATGTTGCAAGGTGAGCAACAAGAGCCAAATCCATTTCTTCTTGAACAGAATTAGCTGCAAGCATAGCATAACCTGTGTTACGGCAAGCCATAACGTCTGTATGATCACCGAAAATCGCCAAAGATTGAGCAGCTAATGCACGAGCTGCAACGTGGATAACAGAAGGAATCATTTCCCCTGCTATTTTATGCATTACAGGAATCATCAATAACAAGCCTTGAGAAGCTGTATATGTAGAAGTTAAAGCACCTGCAACAAGCGAGCCATGAACAGCACCTGCAGCCCCTGCTTCTGATTGCATTTCTGCAACACGAACTTCTTTTCCCCAGATATTCTTTTTGTGTTGTGATGCCCATTCATCTACCCATTCACCCATTGTTGAAGATGGAGTGATAGGATAAATCGCTGACACTTCGCTAAGAGCATACGCAACATGGGCAGCTGCGTAATTGCCGTCAACAGTAATTGTTTTTTTAGCCATTGCTATCCTCTTTTCTTTTCTAGCTATAAACTACTTAACAAAATTATACCGCTAACAAAATTTTTTGTGCAAATCTAGATAACTATCTTTTACTCAAATTTGACTAAAATCTTCTAAAGAGTAAAATGTAGTTGAATTATTAACTTTTTAAGGCAAATTATGTACAACAAACTTTCAAACAAAGCAGAAGAATTTATATCTGATGAAGAAATTTTAGACACTCTAGACTATGCAGAAAAAAACAAAAATAATATTAAATTGATAAAATCAATACTAAAAAAAGCTTATCCTATTCAACAAGGTGAAAAAACCATCTGCAACGGCTTAAATCATAGAGAAGCAAGCGTATTATTGGCTTGCGAAGATAAAGAAATTTTAAACGAAATATACAACTTAGCTTCTATTATTAAACAAACCTTCTATGGCAACAGAGTGGTTATTTTTGCACCTTTGTATTTGTCTAATTACTGCACAAATGGCTGTGTTTATTGCCCATATCATTTTAAAAATAAAAATATCAAACGAAAAAAACTCTCTCAAGAAGAAATAAAAAAAGAAACAATAGCGCTTCAGGATATGGGTCATAAAAGACTGGCAATAGAAGCAGGAGAAGACAATATCAACAACCCGATTGAGTATATTTTAGAGTCAATAAATACAATATATTCAATAAAACACAAAAACGGTGCAATAAGACGTGTAAACGTAAATATAGC
>CAKURN010000010.1 GCA_934675695.1 uncultured Candidatus Melainabacteria bacterium
TATGTGTTCTGGGTCTTGCAATATTCCTTTATTGGCGTTGTCGTTTGGAATGCCTGCTAGAATTTCTTTGATTTTACTGTTGTCAATGCCCTTAGTTTGCAATGCTTTGTTTAGTTCTTCATATGTAGGGAGTGTAAATGTTCCTTCAGCATACACCATACCCCAATCACCGTATATGTTACCACCTTCATGTTTATCATAATAAAAATCTATACCAGTAGTATGAGGGTCTGTATCAACGGTTGCGTTTAAATCTCTTAATGTTTCTAAGATAACTTTACCCTCAGCAGAAGCATAATTTACACCGTACAAGCCTTCTATAATATTACATACATAGCTGTTTTTGCCTGCATGGGTAGTGAATGTGTAATGTCCGCTAGCATCTGGTTTTTCGCTAACATAAACTTTGCCATCTGCTTTGTTTTCAGTATATTTTTTATAGCCATAAGAAACATCTTCATTGGAAGTTGGTTCGTTTTCTTCAACTCCACCTTCTTCAAAAGAAGTTAAGCCATATTTTGCAAGGTCTTCTTCAGTTTTGATAAAACTACTATGTACTAAAATCCCTGTATTATTAATTTCTTCGTTGTTGCTATTGTAGAGTTTTAGTTCTAGGTTGTCTTCTGTGTATTTGAAAGAATAGTTAATAATATTTCCCCAAACGTCGGTGTCTGCAACTCGAACTTCATCATTCTCACTCAATGGTTGTCCATCAAAATCTATTGGTCGTCCATTTTCATCAGACAAGACTAATCTAATACCAGCTTCTTGCAATTTTTCTATTGAAATATTACCATTATCATCTTTGAATGAGTCTAATTCTCCAAGGCTTGAACCGAAGAAATCATTGGCACTATCATATTCACCTGTTGTACTATCAAAGTCGTGACCGCTTTCTCTTTTGTCACTAGTTGAATCCATTAATACATAACATTCATAACCATTGGTAGCTTTTTCATTAGGAAATTTGATGACAATCGGGTCTTTTTTGCAATCTTCATCATCTGCGGTTTCATCGGCTTGGTTGGCTGTTATTTCATTAGTTACCAATTCGCCATTAACCATTTTGGTTTCTGTGGTAGTTGTTGTGCCATCTGCATTCAATCTAGTCACAGTGCCGTCTTCGTTGAATGTTAGAGGTGATTGGATTGGTGTATCGTCGTCTTCTGTTTCGTAACCTTCTAGATTTTCGTTTGCTATTGTTTGTTGTTTAGAAAGTTGTTCTTGTAAAGATGCAATTTGGTTAGAAAGCTCGGTTAATGTTTCACTATATTGTTCGATTTGTTCTGTAAAATCGTTAAGAGCTTCTTCTGATGAGGCTTCTGCAGTTTCATCATCTTCAGCGAAAGCCATTTGTTCGATTTCTTCTGCGACTTGTTTTTGGTAGTCTTGAGCTTCTTCTACAGCTTTGGTTGCTTGTTCGGCTTCTTTTTGTGCATTTGTCAATTCTTTTTGTGCATTTGCCAATTCAGCTTCTGCTTGATTTAGTAAGCTTTGTGCAGCTTGGATTGCTGCTTCGTCTTGTTGTATCGTTACTGTGCCATCAGGATTGGTTACCGGTGTGCCGTTTTGTGCAGTGGTTAACTGTGCTTGTGCGTTTGAAACTTTAGAAGACAAGGTAGATACGGCAGCATTTGCAGAGGTGATTTTTGAAAGAGTTGCAGACAAAACTGCTTGTGCAGCTGTGGTTGCAGATATTGCTTGAGTTTGCTTTTGTTTATTATCTTCTATTTGTTGTTGTGCTTTTTGTGACTGTTCCTTGGAGTATGTTTTGTTACCTAAAGCAGCTTGGTTTTTGGCGTTAGAAATCTGTGCTTGTTGGTTTTTTAATGCCTCAATTTCAGATACAAATTCTATATCTGTATCCGGTTTTTTTACTGTTATTTTTTTGTTTTGAAAACTTAAACCGAATATGCTTCTATATCCGCCATTTACACCATTAGCCATATGTCATTCCTTTTTATGTACAATAGGTTTTACGGCATTTTCCAATAGAAACTTGAGAATAGAAGTTTATTTTGTTACAAATATTTACAGTTTAAATTATTAATGAAAAAATAGCCTATAAAAGGCTATAATTTAGATTCTGTTTTTCCAAACCCCACCTTGTCTATCGGCGATAGCGTCATAGCAAGACCAAAGTCTAAAAATACCGGTCAAACCCAATACTGCGTGGGTCATGTTTTTTTCGTAAGATTGGTTATTGACGGCTTGTCCGATTCCCGGCCAAATCAACAGTGACAAAGCACCTGCACCTATGGATTTGGCACTTACTTGTCCGTTTTTTCCATGGGTTGCAAAAACAGGAAGTGCCGTTGATAGCATAGAAAACAATACTAATGATAAAACCATCTTTTTCATAAAAATTCCTCTTTTCTTGATAAAATCATTATACAATAAAATTGGCTGAAGAAAAATTGTTAATCTGTTATTGATTAAAGTAAAGAAATGATTGACTTATTTGCGATTTCATAGTGTTTTTTAACTTCCATTTGTAATTCTCCCTTTTGGGTTGATATTATCATAAGATATCGAAAATATCTGATTTGTCAAGCAAAATAAAAGTCAATCAGTAATTGACTTGTGTAAATAGAGTGCTATTTAAAGAGTGCTTCGTCAATTATTGATTTATTAAAGTAAAGAAGTAATTTACTATACTTCATTTGTTTTTCGAGAAATAAGGAACAATACTGTCAATTAATTGTTTATTATAGTAAATGAGTAATTGACATCTCAATCATCGGTTTATTTTTCGCTTTAGCAAGTGCTTTTGGTGGATGTTTTGTTGTGTTGTTTTTTATAGTAGAATCGATTAAATCTCGGCTAGTCGATTTTGGTTTTTTTACTTTATTAATAGACACATAAAAACGAACATATCTTATCTAAGTAAATTTATGATTTATTTTAGTAAAGTAATAATTGACGATAGTAAATCGATTTCTTACAAATTCAAATTGTTGGTGAAAGTTACGCTATACTTAATTATTATATCAAATATAATTGAATCTTGGTTGATGGATATTGGAATTTTGTAAAATCATACATTTAAAAATTACAATTATTCATCTAATCTGCTACTTTAGTAAACTATTAATTTATGACAATCAATTATTAATTTACTCTAACTACTTATCTTATTGTAAAACCAAAATATAATGTTATACTACATCTATGAATATAAAAGAAAAAATTTCCAATTTCCTATGGAATAGTTTATATGATAGATGCAGTATTCTTATATTAAATGCACACAATCTTCTTGTATTGTTGGTATCTTTAGTATACTTTGGCTTTTATCATGTGTTTCTGGGAGATACATTGGTAATGTATATTGTATTTTTTATTCATAGTTTTTTTATTTATATAATACTTTTTATTGTATTTATTTTAGAAAATTTTATTAAATCACTAAGACTCAATGATTGTTCTATGATAAACAATAAACGGTATAGAATTATTTGTATTGTTAGTGTATTTCTTGCTTTAGCTATTATTGCTATTGAAGTTTGGTCTTGTATTTATTCTTTTATTAAACATGACGAAGATGGAGCTACTATATATTGGTTATTAAAAGATATAAGAACTCATTTATAGTCTAATAATATAGTAAATTATTGATTTATTTTAGTAAAGTAAAAATTGACGATAGTAAATCGATTTCTTACAAATTCAAATTGTTGGTGAAAGTTACGCTATACTTAATTATTATATTAAACATAATTGAATCTTGGTTGATGGATATTGGGATTTTGTAATATCAGACATTGAAAAATTATTATTATTCATCTAATCTGATACTTTAGTAAACTATTGATTTATAATAATCAATTATTAATTTACTCACACTACTTATCTTATTGTAAAACTGAAATATAATGTTATACTACATCTATGAATATAATTAAAAAAATCATCGACTTCTTTTGGAATGGTTTGTATAATAGATGTAGTATTGCTGCATTAAACATATATAATTTTTTTGTGGTGTTAGCATTTTTAATTTTAATATATCTTATAAACCTTTTTGGTAATGATAACAATACATTTGCATTTTTTCTTCTTTTTCTTTCTTTGTTTGTTTTTGTAATTCATGTGGTTTTTTTAATTGCATTTATTTTAGAAAGCTTTCATAAAAAACTAAAAATAAGAGATAGCTTTATAATAAATAATATATTTTATAAAACTATCTCAGTTATTGGTTTATTTTTAGCTTTGATTATTGTTATTTTTGTAGGTCAGATTGTTGTATGGTTATTTTTTCCTTTTGGTTGAATCCAAACCTACAGTATAATGGTCTTTAAAATTTATATTTTTCATTTCAGCTTTATGCAAATCTCCAATATTTTCTGCCGAATGAGGTGGTGGAAAGCTGTCACGTCGTACTATGTTTGCTTTTGTATTTAGTGAGAGACCTATATTGTCTTTTGTACTTCTTCGTGATAATTTATCTTCTTCGTTTCTGTAGTTTACAATATTATCAGGATAAATTTTAAAACTCTGCTGTTTTCTTTCCATTTCTTTTAAAAACACATCTTTTGTGCCATGAAAAGTGTTAAATGTTGCTGATTTTAAATTGTTTTTTCCTGCGACATATTGTGCCAAATGACCTCCTAAAGATGTTCCTGTTGTGTAGATTTCGTAGTTTTTGTATTTTGGGTTGTTTTTTATTTTTTCGTAGACAGTTTGGGCGCTTTTTTGCTGTTTGTTGTATTTGGTGGCTATTGTTTGAGCCACTGCTTTTATATCTTCTTTAGAAGTTGCTTTCATGCCTCTATATGCAATAACAACTTCTTTAGCTTTTTCGTTTTCAACTACTACCGCATCAAGACCATTACTTTTATCATTAAAATATCCTACTCTTTTAAAGTCTTTTGGCAATTTTTGGTGCCCGTTGTCGTAGCAGTAAACCGATAGTTGTCTTAATGTTTCATGTTTTGCTATATCTTTTTGAAATCCTGTTTTGTGAGCCTCTTTTTTAGTCATAAAGCTGTTTGAATTTTTAACCTTCTTTGACAAAGATTCTACAGTTCCATAAAGTATATCAGCTTGGGTTGCTTTTGAACCCAGAATGTTTAGTAATCTCTCTTTTTCTTTTTCAATTTCTTTGTTATTTTTTTCTATTCTTCCATAAAGTACCTCGCCTGCATGAGTCGTATCATTTCTTCCTCCGTTTTTGAATGTAAATTTTCCATCTTTGGCTCTTGGGTGTTTTTCTTCGTTCCAAACCATAAAATTTTTTTGTCCCTCCTTGTTTAAAGATATGACCAGTAAATAAGACCTTTTATTAATATTTTAGCAGCAATATTTACTTTTGTCAATTATTAATTTATTAAAGTAAAGACTTAATTTACTGTAATTTACCTATTTTTTTAAAAATAGTTCTGTCAACTAATAATTTATTTCAGTCAATTATATATTTACTGTTGAGAACGATTCTTGCTTCTGCCTATGTTAATTTTATAAGTCAATTATTAGTTTATTAAAGTCAAGTATAAATTTACTTATCTTCTTTTAAAAATATATCTTTTAAATACCCAAAAGAAAAAATATATTCAATTTTTTTAAAAGGAAAAGGAAATTTTAGAGTCAAAAAATTGAAGAATTTTCTTAAAAACCAAACAAAAGGTAAATAGTATGAAATATCTGTTATATTATCATACGAAGCTGTAAAATATGGAATGAATTTGTAGCTGAGTTTGAATAGTATAGATAAAAGCAAAATAATCAAAAATTGTATAAATTTGTTGTACTTTTCAATAATTTGAAATATTCCAAAAATTTTTGTTAGGAAATATGCGATAGCAAACACTGCGATTGGGTAAATGCCTATAAAATAATTAATGTATTTGTCGTTTTCTGTAAGAGCTGAATACATTACTGCAGAAGTTACTGCATAGAAAAAAGCAACTGATATTGCAATGCTTGCAAAAAATATTCTCATAGTCAAAAAATACATAGCAAGTTTAAAAAAATTTGTTGGTATTTTTTTTATTTCCATATTTTGTTTAGTTCTTTCTTTGTAATAAATATATCATGGATTGTGAAAAAAGGTTTCAATTCGCCATCTTGCATTTTTTCTCTACCTGCACTATTTAAAAAATCTTTGTTTTCTTTGTTAAAATCGTAAGTGTCGTAAATTTTTAGTCTTAAATTTCCTCCGTTGTCGAAATTTATATTCCTAATATCGAAGCTGCCGATAGCGTTGTGCAGATTTGATGTTCTAAAAATTCTGATATCATGGTGGGGAAAAGTCGCTGAAAAATTATCATTTTTTAGAATTTTATTTTTGTTTAGTTGTATGATTTCTTCTTGGGTGTTTTTCTTCATTCCAAACCATAAAACCTAATTCCTCCTTGTTTAAAATGTCTAATGAACGAATAAGAATACTTGATAATATTATAACAAATTTGTTCATTTGTCAATCAATAATTTATTAAAGTAAATTATTTATTTACTATAGTTTTTATATTATAAAATCTCAAAGTTCTTTAAAACCTGCATTTTAGCTATTTGTCAAAAATTAATTGACTGGTAGTTGTTGGATTGTATCTATAAAATTGAGAAATTAGAGAAGTTTTTTGTATGCTAGTCAATTTATAGTTTATTGAAGTAAATATGTAATTGACTAATTAAGTATTAAAAATGGCTCCAAAAGAGCCAATAATTTTAATGGGGCGCCTGGTGGGACTCGAACCCACGCATATCGGAACCACAATCCGAGGTCTTAACCACTTGACGACAGGCGCCATTTCTTCTGCAGCTATTAAAAGTTACAATAACTACCCGACAATTATAAACCAAAGAAAATAAAATATCAACAAAAAAAGTATAAATTTTGGACGACAGTCCAAAAAATCGCCAAAAAACGAGAGTTTTTGAAAAAAGTATGCTATCTTGAAAATATAAATTTTCGGACAATTCAAATTGGTATCGCTCGAGAAAAAGTCTGACTAAGTTCAACCACTCTATGGGTACGGTATACGCGATTGTCACCTGCTTGAATGCAGCTACCAATCGCTCCACACACCAACGCCCTCGATTGTTTCACTAAGTCAAGTCTGACTAAGTTCAACTGTTCTCGGGTAGAGAAACGAGGCTGACGAAGATAAGATAGGATAGTTGTGTTTTTAAAAGGCTAAATTAGGTTTACAGTAAACGCTTGTTTTAAATTTCTATTTTTTAATTCTAATTTAGCTGATTTTAGTCAAAATATATTGGTTGATTATTAAAATAGTAAAGGAGGATATGGGCTATGCGTCATTGCAATAGTGTTTTCAATGCTTCAGACATTTGGTTTTTATTGGATAACGAAAAACAATTCAATCGCAGGCTTTATCTTGCGGTTTGTCCAATTTGCAACAAAAAAATGGCACTTTATAGTTATTTCGATAAAAATAAAAACACATTCGAGCAAATGTTCTATTCTAATGGCGTCGTCAGGATAAAAGAAAAATTAAAAAAAGACATAGTATCTACAATGTTAGGTTTTAAAAACAAATACAAAGCCCCGTCGGGCTTTAAATACGGAAAAAACGTAGAAATAAAAAAGAACGGAAAAATAGTTGCAATTGAGCAATATGCGTGTGATTTTTTTGGAAATAAGGTTTTGGTAAAAAGAATAGATGAATAAAAAAACAGTTTCTTACAAAACGCAAGAAAACAAAATTAAACTGAATAAAAACAAAGAAACAATTTTTACTTCAACAGAAGCAATAGAAGAATTTGAGGAATTAAAGAAAATGGCTCTAAACTGTCTGGACAAAAACGGAAACCCAAATATAAACGCTGCAATAAAGGCTTTAGAAAACAAAGCAAAAATTGCAGGACTCTATACAACAAACAACCTGGAAATCGGAACTGTCGTCAAAATGGGCGAGATTACGATTGATGGTGAACAACTAAAATTAAATATAGGAGAAGAATTTTATAAGTAAAAAGTATACATTGCCGGAGATTTTGGATATTCCTCCCAAACTTTATCCTTTTATATTCAATTTCAACAACTATACGTATTTTTTATTAGAAGGAGGGAGGGCCTCCGGCAAAACGCAGAGTGTTGCAAGGTTTTTGTTGTATGTGATGGAAAACCGCCATGTGAGGGTTTGTTGCGGGCGTGAAATTCAAAATTCTATTGATGAATCAGTCAAAACGGTATTTTTGGATTTGATTGAAAAGTACAATTTAATTTATGACATAAAAAGGGACAATCTGGTACACAAACAAACAGGTTCAAAGATATTTTTTAAGGGTTTTAGAGAACAAGGAAGTGTGAATATAAAGGGTCTGGAGGGGATAGATATTCTCTGGATAGACGAAGCTCAATCAA
Source organism: uncultured Candidatus Melainabacteria bacterium (assembly GCA_934675695.1). GTDB lineage: Bacteria > Cyanobacteriota > Vampirovibrionia > Gastranaerophilales > Gastranaerophilaceae > RUG14156. The sequence goes on from CAKURN010000010.1 coordinate 8,327, forward strand.
TCACAAAAACTACTCTCGATATCATAGTTCCAACAATAAGAAAAAAGAATTCTGTTATTATTTTTACGATGAACAGATTTACGAGGTTTGATGCTGTATATAATTTCTGTTCAAAAAGACCTGACTGTTTGCATATCAATATTTGTTATTTTGATAATCCCTATGTAGATGAAAAAATCACAAAAGAAGCTGAAGTTTCAAAATCTCTAAACATAAATGACTACAATCATATTTGGCTCGGTTATCCTTTAGCAAATAACAACGAGTATCTTATTCAATCTCAATATTTAGACAAAGCAATAGAATATGAATACGAAAAAAATGAGGATTTTATGAATTCAGTAATGAGTGTAGATTTGTCAGCATCAGGGGCAGATCTTTGTGTTGCAAAATTGTTTGTGCAAGAAAATGAAAATATTTGGCTGGAAAAGTCGACTGTTTCTTGGTCAGAACCAGATACCGATATAACGAAAGGAAAAATCGCAAATCTGTATTCTTCTTGGCTTCCTAAAATGCTAATTATGGACGCAGATGGACTAGGGTATCCTATTTGGGTAAGTGTGCAAAAAATCATTCCAAACGCAATCGGCTTTAGAGGAGGCAAAAAAGCTATTTCTAAATACGCTTTTAATGCAAGAGCTGATGGGTATTTGGCATTAAAAGATTATCTTGAAAAAGGTTTTTTAAAACTAACTGACAAAAATGCCATTCGACAACTCGAATATATCAAAAAAACCTACCGCCCAAACGGGCTTATTTCTATACAAGATAAAAAAGAAATAAGAAAACTTCATTCAGAAAGCCCTGATTTTGCAGATTGCGTGATGATGGCACTATATGCGATAAATTTCTGCTCGAATACTGTTTTCTGTAGGCAAAGCGACTACGAAGAAAATATAGAAACGGACTTCAACCCGTTTGATTAAGGGATTATTAAAAAAATAATCCCAAATAATGAACAAAAAATGAAAGGAGAAAAACCAAAAATGTGTTTTGCAAAGACTTCAACACCAAAAATTGAACAACAAGATCCTGTTGTTCGACACGAAGCAGATGCTTCTACTACAAAAAATTCTACCCAATCTCAATCCTTTGGCTACAAAGAAAATCTAAAAACTTCGCCTGTAGGTTTACTTGATGAAGCAAATACCGAGAAAAAGACACTTTTGGGGGAATAAAATGTACACAGTAGAATATTTCAAAAAACGAAAACACGAAATGGAGGAAGTGTTTAATATTATCAAACCGGATTTGCAAGAACTTTCTGATTATTTCTTGCCAAGAAGCGTGCAATTCATTGCAAGAAATACAAGACGCCCTATTGCAAAAAACAAAAAGATAATAGATTCAACGCCTCTAATTGCACTTAGAAATTTTTCATCAGGTATGATGAGCGGAGCAACCAGCCCTACAAATCGCTGGTTTAAGACAAGTTTTTTAAATAGAAATATAGAAAACAACTTTACGCTAAAAAAATGGTGTGCCAAGCAAGAAGAACTAACAAGAGAAATTTTAAACAATTCAAATTTTTATCAATGTTTGCCTGAAATATACAAACAACTGGGAGTTTTTGGTTTTGGGGCAATTGCATTAGAATCTGACTATGAAAATGTAGTGAATTTTAAAGTTTTGCCTGTTGGTTCATACTATTATGCAAAAAATTCAAAAGGCAGAATAGACTGTTTTTGTAGAGTTTATTCGCAAAGTGCAAAAAATATTTATGAACAATTTAAAGACAATGTTCCAATAGAAATACAAAAAGAAGCAACTGATAACCCTTTAAAACTCTATGAAATAGTTCATTTTGTCGAAGAAAATAAAAACTACAGAGAAAAACACTTAGCTTCAAAATATGCAAAATATATTTCTGCGACTTTTATTTCTTCATCAGATGAATTTTTGTCTTTAAAAGGCTTTTCAAAATTTCCTTATGTTGTATTTGAATCTTCTATTTCGCCTGATATCGACTATCCTCAAGATTCTCCTGCGATAAATGCTCTTGCTGATGTTAGACAATTAATGACAATGGTAAAAGAATATGCAAAAGCCGTTAAAAAAATCGTCTGCCCTACATACAAAGGCCCTGCCAGTTTAAAAAACAAAAAAATAGTTGATGTTCCAGGAGCATATATAGAAGAAGACGAAAACGGCAGAGGAATAAGCCCAATCTATGAAGTCAATCCAAAAATATTAGAATTGAAACAAGAAAAAGATGAACTAAAGCAAATAATAAAAGAACACTTCTACAATGACCTTTTTGCAATGATTTTATCGACTTCAAACAACGGTTCAAGAACAGCAACAGAAGTTAATGAACTAAAAGAAGAAAAGATGGTTCTATTATCACCGCTATTAGAACAAATTCATAATGCTCTAAGGCAAATTTTGAACTGGATTTATGATGAAGAAATAAGAGTCGGGATTTTAAAACCTCTTGCTTCTTATAACAAAGACTATGAAAACTACAGATTTAAAATCGAATTTGTTTCTACTTTGGCACAAGCTCAAAAAGTATCAAATATATCAAGCATGGAAAGATTTACGACTTTTGTTTCTAATATTGCAAATTCAATAGACCCGACACTAAAAGCGAAACTAAACGGAGAAAAAATAATCGAAGACTATGCAAGTTATGCAAATATTAATCCAACACAAATGATTTCAGGACAAGAATTAGAAAAAATCAGAAAAGCTCAAAACGAAAACCAAAACTCTATGAAGATGATGGAAAACTTTAAAACCGGAAGCCAAATAATCCAAAATATGGGCGGTGTTGATTCTTATGGAGCAGAGTTGTTGTCTAGGTTTGGGATAATTTAAGTGAGGAAAAATGGAAATAAACAACATAATAAAAAGTGCGGATTTTCTTGAATTTGTGAACAATTTAGATGAATTGGTGCTGGATATTTTGTACAATCAAAATTCAGGTTATATTAATTTGACTTCTAAAACAGCAATAAATGAAGCACAAAACAAACTAAAAGAATTTGATGACAGTGTAAGAAAACTTATAGAAGAATCAGAACTAGATGATACATCTAATGTAATAAGAGAAAAAAGAGAAGAATTGATTAGTGCAATAAAAAAACACTATGAACAACAGGTTTTTATTTGGTGCGATGAAATATACAAAAACTGTCTTGAAAACTGCAAAGTTTCTATTGCAATAAATCGAGATAATGTCCAAATATCAGACAAAGAATTTCAAAAAGTATTAAATATGATAAGCTGGATTTCTAACGTTAAACAGCTTTCTTTAGATGAAGAACATATTCTTTTTGAACAATTTAACAAAGAATTAGACAAAATGATAAAGTCAAATACTTATGAATTGCTTAAAAATAAGACCAGATCAAACGAAAACAAATTTTTAGAATTTTTCTACAAAATAGATGACGAAGAATTTTTGAAATTTGATTTTGACAAAGAAAACGAAACTTTAACAAAAGAAGACATAAACTATTTCAAACAAATTCAACAAAGTTTAAATAGTTTTAAATCTACTTCTGTAAAAGATGAGTTTAATTTGTTAAAAAATGCAATACAAATTCTAAACCTAAACAATCCCAAAGAGAAGTATGATTTTTTGAAAGAAATTTTGAATGATTTTATATCTTTTAAAATAGAAAACAAAAAGCTCACAAATGATGACAAAATCACCCTTGTAAAAAGAAGAATTTCAATTTTTAAAGACAAATCAAACTACTTTAAAAATCAAATCAAACAAGACAAAAACTAATATTTTTTGTATGAAATTTGGCAAATTTCCGGATTTGCAAGAAATTTTTGAAAGACTTCGCCATTTGTGGTCATTTTTGCTTCAAAAATAGGGTTTTGAGCAATTGGTTTTTTGTAGTATTGATTGTATCTTTCCATAGAATCAGCAATAAATGGAAGCTGCTGTTTTGAAAAATTGCAAGTTAACAATTGATAACCTGTAGGTTGGTGGATTTTTTCTTTATAAGTACACATTCCTTTTAAGGCTTTATTTAATGTAATTGAAATATTGAAATTTTCGCCATTATACGGGATAACTCCGTCTTTTGAATAGTTTTCACATGTTCTTAATGCTTTTGAAAAATCATTTTCGGCAAATGCTTGAAAAAACAAACCTAATCCTAAAAATACAAAAAATGCTGTCAAAACTCTTTTCATAAAAAAATAATACTCCCCTTTGTTTGAAATTATAGCACATAGAAAGGAAAAAAATGCAACAAAATCTTAATTATTTAAAAGAAAACGAACAACAAAGTTTTTTTGGAAAACCGGAAAACTATGATTATTCCAAATACAGAGATTTGGAGGGTTTTAGTTTAGATGAAAATTTGATGAAAGATTTTTTAGATATCGCAAACAAACTCAATCTTTCGCAACATTCTTTTCAAATTCTTATGGATATGGCATTTAATATGTCAAAAAAACAAAACGAAACTTTTGAAAACAATATAAAAACAAAACTCGACAACGATATTTCTAATTGGTCAAGAGAATTTGACGAAGATGTAGAATTGCCGGAGAAAAATTCTTCAAAATTGAGAGAATATATGTCAGTTGCAGACGATGCATACAATGAATTTGCTAGCCCTAAATTAAAGGAACTTATGGCATCAACGGGACTAATTTATCACCCTGAAATGATTAAAATGTTCCATAGAATTGGCGAAATAATGCAAGAAGACTTGATTTCTTATGGCAAAGGGCCATCAAAAGAAGAATTAACACCTGCACAAATTCTCTATGGGCCACGTGAATAAAAAATAAAACAAACAAGCTAAGACAAGAAAGGAAAAAATTATGGCAACAGTAGGAAATACCTATTTAACTTTGAAAGACAAATTTGCACAAAAAGTAAACGGACAAATCGCAAATACGATTATTGATTTGTTGACACAAACAAACGTAGTTTTAGAAGACGCTGTAGTTAGAGAATGTAACGAAGGTTCAACTCATAAAACCACAGTTAGAAACGGTTTGCCTGAAGTTGAATTTAGAAAATTTTACCAAGGCGTATCTTCTTCAAAAGGTGAATATACTCAAATTACAGACACAACAGGCATGTTAGAAGTTTATTCACAAGTTGATAAATCTCTAGCTGATTTAGAAAACGATACACAACAATTCAGAATCAATGAAGCACAAGCGTTTTTGGAATCTATGAATAATACCGTTCAACATAACATCTTTTATGGTTCAAAAGCGACAAATCCTGCAGGTTTTGATGGACTTTCCGTCAGATATAACAAAATTTCAACAGACCCTGCTTCTATAGGTTATAGAGTAGTTGATGCCGGTGGTACGGGAAAAACAAACACTTCTATCTGGTTTGTGACTTGGGGTGATTTGCATACACATTTATTGTATCCAAAAGGTTCTCAAATGGGCTTTGTTCATACAGACAAAGGTGCTCAAACTGCAACAGATTCTAATGGAAATATGTACGAAGTCTATAGAGACCACTTTAAATGGGACGTTGGTATGACAGTGAGAGATTTCCGTTCAACCTGTCGTATAGCAAATATCGATGTTTCAAAATTGGATACAGAAGATGCTGCTGATTTAATCAAATTGATGATTAGTGCATATCATAGAATCAAACGTTTTACAAAAACAGGAAGCACTGTTATTTACTGTAATGAAACAATCGAAACATATTTGCATTTGCAAGCTTTAAACAAATCAAATGTCCAATTGTCAATAGAAGATTTTGGCGGAAAACCACTGGTTTCATTCTTGGGTGTGCCGATAAAATGCGTTGACCAACTAAAAAATGATGAAGCTAAAGTATAAAATATCGAGAAAGGAAAACAAAAAATGTTACTAGATGCACAAAATTTATTTTCAGATAATCAACTGATTACAACAGGAACAATCTATTCGACAAACGCTGTAAAATTCGGCAAAAATGATGTTTCTTTTGTTCCTTTGATAATACAAGTTGTAAAAGAATTTTCTACTTTAACAAGTTTAACTGTAAAAATTCAAACTTCAACCGATGAGGATTTTTCTTCTCCTGTTGATTTAGTGTCTTCTACATTAAACAAAGCAGATTTAACAGCAGGTGCAAAATTCCCTATTTCATATCTTCCAAAAGGCAATAAAGGCTATATGAGAATTGCATATACCGTCACAGGAAACCAAGAAACAACAGGTGCAATAACAGCAGGTGTTGTAGCCGGTGATGGGCTCGAGATACAAGAAATATAATTTGTAAATAATGCTATTTGTGGGCAATTTTTTGCCCACTTTTTTTAAAAAAAGAAAGGGGAAAATATGTGTTCACCATTAGTCCCGACTATCACAAAAATGGCAAGCGAAGGAGCTAGTGCCGTTAGTTCCGGGATACAAACAAGACAACAAGCAAAATACAGTGCAAAAATCGCTGAAACGAATGCAAAAATTGCAATAGACAAAGGTCAACAAGAGCAACAAACAGGTATTGAAAAAGCAAGAGAAGAAAAATTAAAAGGCATTCAAAACGCAAATTTTGAAAAAGCTCAGAATGCTTCTAACGGTTTTGATATAAATTCTGTAACAAATTTGTATAACTATGAAGACACTTATAAAACAAGCGAAAGCAATGCAAAAGACATTCAAGATTCTTACAATACAAAAGCTCAAGAATATTTTACACAAGCTAATTCGTATCTATCAAGCAGCGAAAATATCTTAAAAAACTACAACTCGAATCTTATGAATAAAGCATTAGGTGCAACAAGCAAAGTTACGAGTGCTTGGAAAGACAGTGTTGGCACAAAAGAGGAGAAAGGAAAAATATAAATGACTTTTTCAAAAGCTCAAATTTATAACATAACACTTAATATACTTGGGGTTTCAATCCCGATTGAAAATACAAATTCTTCAGACAATAAAACAATTCTTCTAAACAACTACTATGAACTTGCAAGAGATTATGTTTTAAAAGATTTTGACTGGAATTTTGCTTCTGTATTTAAAAAGATTTCTTTATGTGAAAACGATATCCAAGAAAGCAGGTACAAATACTGTTATGACTATCCTAATGACTGTATTTGTGCAAGAGATATATTTAATAAAAGCGATTTTGTTTTGCAAAAATTTTCAATAAACGCATTGAACGACGGAACAAAAGTAATATTAACCGATGTTGATGAAGCAATACTCAGATATACAAAAAGAATAGAAAAAGAGATATTTTATTCACCTGAATTTAGTATGGCATTGGCGTATTATTTGGCTTCTTTGGTATCAAATGTAATGGTTGGAAGTTTGCAAAAAGGCGAAATGGCTTACGAAAAATATAGACAAATTTTAAAACATGCAAAAGTAATCAATGCAGCAGAAGGAATGGAAAATTTGTACGACGAAAAAACCTACATAGATTCGAGGTGCTAGATGAGTGTTAGAATATGTCAAAACTCTTTTTCAAAAGGTATATTGTCTCCTTCTTTAGATAATAGAGTGGATTTAGAACAGTATTCTTTGGGAGTAAAGAAACTGACAAATGGAATAGTTTTACAGGAAGGTTGTGTCCAAAACCGCTCAGGGCTTGAATTTTTGGAAAAAACAAAATACCAAGACAAAAAATGCCGACTTATTCCTTTTGTTTTTAATTTAGACCAAAATTACATTTTAGAATTTGGGGAAAAATACGCAAGAGTAATCAAAGACGGAAGTTATATTTTAGATGATGAAAACAATGTATATGAAATAACTACACCTTATTTAGAAGATGATTTGTTTGAGATTGATTACGTTCAACAGGCAGATACAATAACGCTTGTTCATAAAAATTATTCTCCTTATGAATTATCAAGACTAAAACACAACAAATGGCAAATGAAAGCAATAGATTTTAGAGCAACAATAGAAGCTCCAACTAATGTATCGGCGGCATACATGGGTTC
>CAKURN010000011.1 GCA_934675695.1 uncultured Candidatus Melainabacteria bacterium
CATACATCCTAATACAAACATTATACTATATATCTGATCATGCTAAAAGAGCCAAAACGGATAATTGCGGAAGAACCTGCCGCACCGTAATATTCATCTATTCTGTAAAATCTGCTCAATCCCCGCATTTTAGCGGGGATTTTTGATACCCCGTACTCATGTTTGAAGATTTACGTTTTACCGTGCAAGTGGTTCCATTGGAACGAAATATACACAGTTACCGCACGGTTCTTCCGTAATTTGCACGTAATTATCCGTTTTTATCTTTTTATACATCTCCAAAGATATGTTTTAAAATAAACGAATTCTTTTGATTTATGAAACACAATATAAAATATCACATTAGGAAGTATTGCAATAATCATAACCAATATTGCAAAATTTGTTATCGTAATTTGCACTAATACTATTTTTTTAGCCACCATACACATTGCATAGGCAATGGATAACACACCTATATATTTAATCGAATCTCCAAAATACAATATCCATTTTTTCTCAAACAGGGTATTAAATGTCAAAATCGGCTTTAATATCGTACACATAGTTCCCTGAACAAGCGTACCTATATAGACCCCTGGAACTCCTATTATTTTCGCCAACATTATTGAAACAACCAGATTTACAATTGCCTGCAATAAAGCTACATATTTATCTTCTTCAAATACTCCTGCCGCTGATTTAAAATTATTTAAACAAATTCTTTGACCTATCATATAAAAATCGATTAAAATCAAATTAATAATCAAATCATCTACAATCATTTTTTTCCCTATCCATAATTGAATAAAGGGCGTTAATAATATGCTCAATGCAATTGACGTAAATCCAAATAACCAAAATCCTAAAAAACGATATTCTTTAAACACACTATATTGCCGCTCTTTAGATGTTGTTGCTGATAAATTTCCTAAACTTCCGATTACTGAATTAAATACTACATTAATGCACGTACTTATTGTATTAATAATAAGTGTATAATTGGAAATTAATCCAACCATTACCGTACTTATGCACGCCGAAATAATAATATTGTCTGTCTGATGGACGCTAACATCTCCTATCTTATGAACAATAAGTGCACTTACTTTTCTTTTTAAAACTGCTGTTTCATTTTCATTCAATTTTATTACATTTGATTCTTTTAAATATGGATATTTTCTATTGAAATAGACACATATAAATATTTTCTGTAAAAGTCCTACAATAGCCGCTGCAAGTAAATAAAGTAGAAAATTTTTCCATAATACTAAAGAAATTATTTGAAATAGCGTAGTTACAACTGTTGTAATTAAATTGATATTTGTATAGATATAATTTTTTTGTTCAGCATTCGCTATACTAAATTTATAAGAGACTAAGTATGATGTTACTGTATTAAAAAGATAAATTAAATAATATACTCTAATATCTCCCACATTTCCAGGATCTGTAACTAAATAATTTAAAAAAGGAAATAAGACCATCCCCAAAATAAATACGATTAACGCAATAACTCTATAAGCCCATTTATAAAAATACATATAGGCTTTTATTTTTTCGACATCTTGTTGTGCAACAGGTTTATAAAGACTAAAATTAATAGCTGTACCTATTCCCAATTCTGCGAACGATAATACTCCTAATATATTAGAAAATAACCCATTAAGTCCCAGATAATTTTCTCCTAGTTGATAAATAAAAACCGTCCTAGAAATGAATTGTAAAAAAACGGTAATCATCATGGAAAAATAGCTCCAAAAAGCGTTTTTTATAGACATTTCCATTCTAGATGCCATTATTTTTTCCTCCATATCATTTTATTTAATAATACCCTTAAATAGTAATGTTTAACCATAAAATATTTAATTCGATCTTGCATTTTTAATACTTGCATTTTTTTTAATTTCTGAAAATTTTCTTTTGCAAGATTAACATTACCATATTTGATTGCCGCCATATAAATATTTCTTGTTGTCTTTATTTCAACTCTTCTGATTTCTTTTTGTAAATTAGCATTTTGAACTTCTTCGATCATTTTCAACGTTTTTATTAAAATCAAATAATGCTCTTTATATCTTCTAGTTAAATCATCTAAATCATCTGCATTTTTTGACATACTATCTGTATAATCAATATAATTGTACAAAGGTATATCTAAATATTTTCTTGGATATTTATAGTACAGTGGCAACAGTAACTGCCAGTTTTGTCCTCTTCTTGCTGGATATATAACTCTTTGTGGGTTTACATCAAAAAACATCTTAGTTCTGACCATATGACAGCCTGAGCAAAAAAAACTTTTTTCATCTAACAATAAATAAAACTGTTTTTTTTCTGATGACTCAGGATAAAAATCAGACAACTTTCCGTTTATATTTTCTATTGATTCGCTTTTTCTTAAATAAGCATCACTTGACACTACGGCAATTTCTGGATTTTGTTCCAATATTTCTACTCTAAGTTTAATAGAATCAGCTTCTAAATAGTCATCAGCATCCGGCCAACAAAAATATTCTCCTTTAAATAAAGCTAGTCCTGCATTAATAGCTGCTCCTAACCCTTGATTTTCCTGAGTTATTATCAGCACTTCATAGCCTTTATCTAGTAAGCTCTGTTTATATTTTTCCAAGACAATTTCTGTATTATCTAAGGATCCATCATTTATAAAAATAATTTCCAGATTTGAATATGTTTGATTTATCAAAGAATTCATTAATCTTTCTATTTTATTTGCCATATTGTAACAAGGCACAATAACACTAACTAATTTTTCTTTCATAATTAATTCCTTTATCTATATATAATCCTATATATATCTTCCTTCAAAAAATCAATTCGTTTTTTTATTGTTATTGGATATATTTTATTTACTGTTTTCATAAAACCATTTTTCTTAATTTTATTATAAAATACATCTCTTTCATTAGGAATAAGAACAGAATTTAGTGCTGCTGAATTCAAAGAAACCGCTTTATTTGTATCCACTTTTTTTAATATCATTTTTTCATCTAATTTTCTCAGCAATTCTTCACCTTTTTCATTCTGAATTAAAATTAATGAAGTTCCTTTATTATCTCCCAATATACCTAATGAGGATGCCCCCCATAAATCTCCTATAGTCCATTCCGTACAATGACTTATCTCTTTGTATCTACATTCATAACAGGAATATCGTAAATCTACATTATTTAAAAAAGCTCTTAAATATTCATCATGATACAAATCTTTTTTGTAGTTTTTTTCACCTTTTTTTAATTTCATTGAAAATTTTTCCCACCCATTAGTTTTATCCCTAAAAGATATTTCTTTTATTTCTTTTCCCTTACCTAAATCTTTCATGTATGTGTCAAAAGCTAATTGTGATGGAACGCCATGGCATATAAAATCTACAGTAATTAAATATTTACTATCACCTATATATTTTTTCAATGCCGCACATTGACATGGAGTCCCAGAAAAAAGAACATATCTTTTTTCAGATATAAATTGTGCAACTTTTTCAAAAGATTCTCCTAAATCACTTTGTATATACTTGGATCCCATTAATTCTTTTATATTTTTTTTATGCTCTATATATATATGTTTCAAATGGTATTTCTTATCAAAAGCTGCTCCAAATACTACTCCAGCTAAATCAATAACATATTCTGCCAATAAATAAAATACTCCTCCAGAAGAACTGTTTATACGAACATTTTCATTTTTATTTATTGCAGCATAAGACGTTGGAAAAATTTTGGATGCTTCTTTGTCTTGCATACAATATTGTACACATTTTCTACAATGAACACATCTTTTTTCATCTATAATAGGATATAAAAATCCTTCATTATTTACTCTCATCTCAATAGCATCCATTGGGCAGACACACTTACACCCCCCACACCCATTACAATGTGTTTTATACTTTTTATTTATATCTGCTACAGATATAAATGCTTCATTATTTGTTCTTGTAGGCTTCTGGCATACTTTTGCTAATGCCTCTTGTAAGTAGTCATCAAATTTATTTCTTTCAAGTTCCAAGAATGCATCAACTTGTGAATAATCTAATTTCTTTTCATTTTCATCCCATATAGCCCCCGTTAAATTTATTTTTTTCAATAATGTCATTACTCTATTATCTTCTCCAAACCCACTTTCTGCTCTAGGAAATGTGGTAAAATTCTTTTTATATAATATAGAAAATACAGTCCCATGAAACGAATCTGTGCAAATATACTCGGCATTCTTTACTAACCACAAGAATTCAGCTGGCCCATATGTATAATATTCAAATTTTGAAATTTCAGATAAATCTACAATTTGAAGATTTTTCTCATACGCCAACTTTTTAATTTCTTTCTCATATGTTTTCGTCTTATTTCCCAAAAAATAAGTCAAGAGATACAACTTTTTATCAAATCCAACTGGTTTATTTGCAATTTGATCCCATTCTTCTACCTTTAACATAAGTGTAGGATCAATTAAGACTGGTACTTTACGCCCTACAAGTTCTTTTATAATTTTAGCTCCGCTTTCCTCTCTAACAGAAAGAAAGTCTATCCCTTGTAACCATTCTGTATATATTTTTTTTCGTGATTCTGGTATTTCTGCTACTCCAAAACTTGGTGCTAAAGCTATCCTTTTATTTGGTTTAGCAAAAGTTAAAAACCTAATTTTTGACACATCCTGATATATTGGATTCCAAACTTGATCACTTCCACAAATAAATGCATCATATTGATCGATTTCTTGCACTTTACATTTTTGTGTAGCGGAAAGTTTTAACTTTGAATAATTCAAATAATCCATAGAGAACTTTTGAAAATTACTTTTTCTAGCTTCTTCTAACTTTTCAAATTCTCTTCTTAATTTTTTTGCACGAATAATACATCTCATTATTCCGTCTGAATCATTCTTTTTATAATACTTATAGTGCAGTCTCGATTCTATAACTTCTTTTATATAATTTATATTAAATTTATTTCTAGTGGAAACTGTATTTACAGGATTTGCAAATCCCTTTTCTGTCACATCTTGTATTGTAGAAACATCATATCCTTTTTTTTTAAGCAAATGCACAATAGCATAATTTTGCAGTTTATTTCCATAATTTGTTCCTTTAGTAATTGTCACAATTCCTATTTTTCTAGACATATTATTCTTCACATATCCCTTATCCATTAATTTTATACATTTTTCGTCGAAATACATTTATACATTTTCCAAAAAAAAATGGCCATATATAAAACATTTTAAATTTTATTTTTTGTTTTCCTGATACAATTTTCATAACTTCTTGTTTATATTTTTTTGTTTGCTGTAATATTCTTTTTTTTGCATTAATATTTATATACTTTTCAGCCTCCATTTCAATATAAAACTCTATCATTATATTTATATAATTAATTAATGCCTGTGCCTTTAACTCAGGATAGTATTTTATTGAAAAATCAAGCAACCATTTAAATGCATCTATTCCGGTTAATTGCCTATTACTAAGACCACCACGTACTGCACTTCCTTCACTTTGTACATAATAATAGTATTTTTTTTCTGTACTATATATTTTTTTTGCTTTCTTAAAAGCCTCTACGGCAAAAATTGTATCTTCCCCTCTGTAAATATTTTGCCTAAATTTTACATCATTTACAATTGTCCTTCGAAAAATTTTAGCACAACAAAAAGGAGCACATGTATAGATATTATTCATAGCCTCTTCATTTTTTAAAATCCCATATCTTTGTTGTGAATTATGTCTTTCAATATTTCCATTTGGATATGTAATACAATATTCAAACATTACTGCATCTACATTATAATCTGCAATTTCTAACATAATATTTTCAAATGTATTAATGTCTAAATAATCATCACCATCTACAAAACAAATCCATTCACCATTTGCCATCGCTAAGCCTAAATTACGAGCTGCTGAAACTCCTTGATTCTTTTGATGTATAGCTTTAAATCTTGAATCTAACTTTGCATACTTATCAAAAATTTTTCCTGTGCAATCCTCAGATCCATCATCTATAAGAATGACTTCTATATTTCTATAGGATTGTCCTTGTAAGCTTTGTAGACATTTTTCCACATACCTTTCGATATTATATCCTGGTATGATAATTGAAATAAGTGGACATTTCATCTTATTGTTTTATCCTCCAATTAATATTAAAAGCATACATCACATCAGATAAAAAACTATGTAACGCATCTTTACAATTAAAACTTATATCTCTATAGCATTTTATCATCTTCATTAAAGAAAATATTTTTACATATCTTCCTTCTATGAAATTTTTTCTACATTTATTAAATTTAATCAATAATTTTAAATCTTTTTGCTTTTCCTCATCTATTTCTGCAATTTTCTCGTATCTTTTTGAAACTATTTCCATAGAATTTATAATTTCATTAAAAATTGCAATTCTATTTATCTTCGTAGTAGCCAATGCCATTGTTCTGCTATTTCTTTTTAATGATATATTTTCCCCATGTACACGATAATACAGCAACGGTTGTGCTAATAAAACATTCTTTCCTGATAACACTGCTAAGAAATTATAGTACCAATCATGTCCTAGTTGTAGTTCAAAATTTAAGTCACTATGCTCTAGCATTCTATCTAATTCTTTTCTTATGCACATTGTGCAACCTTTTATAAGAGAATTAGCCCCTGTCTCTTTAATAGTTAACAATCTATTTTGAGATGCCAATAATACGTGTTTTTTTTCTTTTCCTCTTTTATCAATTATTGTATACCCTGTTGACAATGCCAAAATATCTGGAGATTCCTCCATTTTTTTTATCATTAATTTCACTTTATCTTTATACCATATATCATCTTGATCAGCGAAAAAAATATAATCACCCGCACACATACTTATTGCCTTAAAAAAATTTTTACTATAACGTAAATTTTTTTCATTTTGAATCATTCTCCATGATTCCAATGCCCTATCCCTAATAAAATCATTTACTAAGTTCACTGTATTATCTTTTGATCCATCATCACAAATAATAACCTCATCCACTGGCATACTTTGCTTATATATAGACTCCAGTTGTTGAATTATATATCTTTCCCCATTGTATGTTGTCATTGCAACCGATATCATATCTATCCTCATCCGCCTTTCAATTAATATTCTCCCCAATGTCCAAATCCAAATCGAAATATAAATTCATCGCCCAATTCACGTTGCCAAAATATAAAATATAACATTAATATAATTCCCATAAATAGCAGTTCATCATTTTTCGTTTTCATATATTGTCTGTATTTTGGTATATACAAAGATATATAAACACAAGTATACTGAACCATTCTATTTAATAATGCACTATTAGCTGTTGTCACTGTTAACATCGCATTAACAAATACCATATTTACCAAAAAACTATATTTTTCAAAAAAATTTTTTTTATTTTTCAAAAATAATAATAAAACCAATGGTGCAAAAGAAACTATAATTCGAATAGGATTTATTGTATGTGTCGCATATTCCATGGCCTCTAAATTTGACGAAGAAACACCCATAAATGAATAAAACCTATCAAAAAATAACGGTAGCACAAAAGCACTAACTATAATTATTATCACTTGTTTTTTATCAATTTTTCTCTGTGCTATTATTAAAATTGGTAATACAAATAATGCTGATTTATGTATTAAGAATGCAATTAATATTACTATTATATTGTTCAGTATAGATTTTTTTTCCCCAGAAAACGCAAATATAAATGCAACCGCTAATGCTTGCCTAACACCATTAAATGAAAATCCAAACACTCCCAGAAAAATATAAAGAAGTAATGTATCACAAATATGTCCTTCATCATATTTATTGATACCATAAAAACATAATAGAATTGTAATTAATGCCAACACAAAAATTACTGCCAACCCATCATTTACAATGTTACGTACCAAAAAAGTAATTAATTTAACAATTGGCTCATCAAAATTAATAAAACTATCTCTAACATTTTCCCAAGTATATACACTTTTATAATATGCCCCATAATCTGTTCCAACATAATATCTAAAACCAGACATAAAAACAAAAGAAATAATCAAAAAAACATATGATAACCCATAAATATTTTTATAATTATAATTATTTTTAGAACTCATTATATTATATATCATATGGTATTTTTTATTATAATTTTGTGCTATTTCTCCAATCAAGAATACAATAAAAATAAATAAATAATACTTTATCATTCATTTTTTCCTTTTTAATCTATTTTTTTCTTCGATGAAAAATTTTATAAATTTTATTTGGCATCATACCCACCAAAATTGGCTTCATACAATAAATGTAATTTCTTTTAGCTAATTTAAGTGTATTAACTGCATAATATTTTACATATGCTTCATTCAATCTATATCTAAACTTTCGTCTATTTTGTGCATTGCGATCATCACGCATGGAATATAATGATTCTTGAATATTCATTCCCTTATACCCCTTAGCATACATTTTTACCCATAAATGATAATCTTCTACGCGAAGTAGCTTTTTAGCAACGCTATATCCTTCAACAGCCTGATATGCTTCTTTTCTTACCATACATGCTGCATGGCAAAACTGTGTTGACTTTAAAAAATCTTTTTTTTGAGGATATTTCAATACATATGTTTTTCCCCAAACTCCTTTTTCATCAAAAAATTCCATATCAGTACTTACAATAGCAATTTCAGGATGTTGGTTCAAAATTTCAATTTCTTTTTCAAAACGCTTTTCAGAACACAGATCATCTCCATCCATTCGTGCAATATAATTTCCCTTTGCAACCTTAAGGCAATTATTTAAAGTCTTATTTAATCCTAGATTTCTCTTATTCCTCAGTAAAACAAACTTATCTGGATATTTTTCAACATATTTCTCTGCTATTTTAGCTGTCTCATCTGTAGATCCATCATCACACATAATAACTTCCCAATTATTATATGATTGATTCACAATACAATCTAATGCATCATTCAATGTACTCTCGCAATTATATATGCCCATTATGACACTAATCTTCTTACCTTCCAAAATATATTCCTTCCAATTCTTTTTTTACATTTGCAAACCCATAATTTTTTGCAAATTTTTCTGCTTTATTCTGAATTCTAATATACTCTTTTCTATCGCTAAATAATTCACATACATATGCCGCCATTTTATTGTTATCATCCCCCCTCACTAAATAACCATTTTTTCCTTCTTTTATTAATTCTCTATGTCCTCTATTTATAGTCGCAACTACCGGTGTTCCTGACAACATAGCTTCCACAATATTCAATGGCAGTCCTTCTCTCTTGCTACAACTAACAGCCACATCAACAATACGTTGATAATCCTGCAAGTTTGTCACATATCCTAAAAATTTTACATGTTTTTTCATGCCACACTCCACAACCACTTTTTCCAGATGTTCTCTCTCTGGTCCATTTCCAGCCAATAATAATTGTGTTGTTGGATACTCCTTTATGATGTTTTCCATCATTCTTATCGCCATAGATTGATTTTTGTTCGGTAACAATTCGCCAATACATAATATCAACTTTTGTTCTTTTTGAAACCCCATACGAATTCGTAACTCTTGTTTTTTATCCTCACTTACTGGAAAATATCTTTCTTCGTCTACCCCTACCCCATGAATCCGTTCTATTTGACAATGAAACTTTCTTTTTGCTAACTTATAATCTTCAGCAGTTATTGTAATTACTTTATCAGTGATCCTAGAAAATAATTTTTCAATTGGGTAAAAAACAATCCAATTTTTTTTAGGTGCTCCCTTATAGAAATGAAATCCATGTGCCGTATAATACACTCTTGCTCCATGTTTTCTAGCCTTTTTTGCCGCTAATCTAGTCACTATTCCTCCCATAGGAGTATTGCAGTGTATCACATCATACTGTTCTTTCTCAATAATTTTTTTTAACTGTCTATATGCTTTTAAATTGTCTAGATTCTTCGGCGATCTTGCAAAAGGAACATCATATACTTTTTCAACAAAATCCAAAATAAGTCCATTTTTTTCAGCTAGATTATTTTTTGCGGCTACATGAACTTCACATCCATGTTTATGTAATATGTCTACTAATGGTTTATGAAATTGGCAAATATGGCTTTGTACCGTCGCTGTCAGTAAAATTTTCATATTTTCTATACTCCTACTAAAAAATAACACCTGTTACAAGAAATAGTATGCATGCTATAATTGCTGAAATAATTGTATAAGGTAGCTGAGAATAAACATGTTCCATATTTTCAATTCCGCAACTATTTGATGTAATTACTGTAGCATCAGAATAAAAACATGCATGACTACAAAATGTTCCCCCACAAACTATTGCTGCCATTACTGCTAATAAATTAGCATTACATGCAGCACCTAATGGAATAATAATCGGTGCACATACAGCCGGTATTCCCCAATTGCTTCCTGTAATAAACCCCAGAAAAGCCACAACAATAAATGCCAACATTGGATAAATATGTGGTGTAATAAATGGTCTTACGATATTTATTATATATGATGGTAAATTTAAATCTGCTGAAGCTTGCCGCATCCACAACGCTACTACAATAATCATTAATGCCGACACCGAATCCGCAAATCCTTGTACCCATAAATCGCAAAATTCATTTGCCTTAAGTCTTTTTCTTGGGATATATATTATAGCTGCTATCACAATTGCTGAAACCACTGCCACAAACATATCCCCTGTCGCAAGTTGGATAGCAATCATCGTAGCAATTGGGAATATAAAATCCATTATCTTCGAATCAGAATTTTCATTATTTTCTATATCTTTATTAAATTTTCCGCTTGCTTGACTATAGACTTTCCCAGTTTCTTCAACTCTTTGATAAGCTTTTTTCATATTCCCTATTCTTGGTATTATACCTAATATAAATAGTGGAACAATAATCACCGCTGCAATTGCATAAAACATATATGGAATCGCATGAATATAAGTTTGTATTGCATTTTTATACCCCAATGCTACTATTTCTTCTTGTTCAAAAAAAACTCCCGAAAAAAATACCGCCCATGTAGAAAATGGTAATAACACACATACTGGTGCTCCTGTAGAATCAATTACATATGCTAATGCTTCTCTTGGCACTTTTCGCATATCTGATAATTTTTTTGTACATGCACTAATCGTCATAATATTCATATAATCATCCACAAAAATAACGATACCTAATAACCATGAAACTAACAAAGTCGCTTTACCAGTTTTACATATTTTTCCTAAAAAATTAGCAATCGCATGCGTTCCTTTCGCTGCGTTAATAACTGCTATTAAACTTCCAAACAATCCACATACTACAATTAACCAAACCGTATCATAATCAGTAATTACTGAAAAAAAAGAATCTACCATTAGTTTTACTGGATTATTTTTCTGCACAATTGCAATTATTAAATACGATGAAACACAACCTGCTAAGAGTGCTTCCGTTGTTCTTTTTGATTTTATCGCTACTATTATTACTAGTAAAGCTGGTACTAGCGTTACTATTCCATAATTCATTAATGTCTTTCCTTTTTCCTTCTAAATTTAATTTTTGAGAACAATTCTAAATAACATCTAACTACCATTGCTCTAAAATTTGTATGTGATACGTCATGTACCGATATTCCTGTTTCTGCAATTCTTGGTTCCATATATTTAATTAGGTCTATTGGGATTGAATCATTCTTTCTTTTTTCTAATGGAACTGTAAGCATTAATTCCACATATTTTCTATTATTAAAAGGAATTGTAACATCATATGACACACGATGTTCCGATGTTAAAAATACTCCTTCTCCACCGCTCCATGCAAATTCCCAAAAATACAATTCTAGCCAAGAAATATCATCAAATGTTTTTTTACTATAGTATCGTTTTAAATAATTTTCAAATACTTTATCCGTTTCCTCTATTAAATACTTGCTTATATAAACTTTATGCATTGCACGCCAATAACTAGCATACGGATACTTTGGAAAGCTTTTTTTCATATATTTATTATAATACCATCCTCGTCCCATTTCATTTACCCATGACTTCACTTCCATATCACACGGAGGATTTTGTATAAAATATAATCTTTTTTTCAAATCATTTGCGTTATTAGCACCTATACATCCATTATTGCACTCCATAACTTTTTTAAATGTTTCTATATCTTTATATCCTTCCCATTCATCCGGGATTTTATATAATTCATGTTCAAGTCCTATATGTTTCAAAATATCTCTTGCCGCATATGCATCCACCGATTCATCATAATTTGATATATAACTAAAATAATGCAGTTTATCATATACCTTATTTGCACATGATAATGTCGTCATACTGTCTCTTCCTCCCGTTACAGAAATAGAGACTTTATTCTGTGGCCATTTTTTTGCAATACATTCCATAGTATTACTCATGATTTTTCCTAATTCATGAATAGTATTTTTATATTCTTCTTCTGTTTTAGTTTCTATTATTTTTTCTGTCGGATAAAATCTACGTGTTGTTATTTTTTTTTCTTTGAACGAATAAATACCTGCATTATTAGGTACAACTCTATGCAAATTTGTAAACGGAGACAAATCACCAGGAAGCCAAGTTCCCCAATAATGCCAATATCTACTCTCCACCAATTTTTTTATATACTTAGGCTGTTCTAAATCCTTCAAATCTGCAACTAACTTGCTATGCGATGTGATAAATAATTCTTCTCCAATTCTACCATGATATACTAATTGCATTCCTGTACAATCCGTTGTATAAAGAATTTTTGTATTAGATATATATCCCACACAGAAAACGCCCGTTAAATTACTTTCTTCTTTCCAATAAGATTTTTCGCTTTCTTTTTTTGCTTTTGCAAGCCTTTTTAGAATTTCATTTTCATCTGTAAGCATATGAAATGGATCATAAGCATGTCCTATTAAAAAATAAATAATTTCTTCTTCTTCATAAGTATATAAAAAAGTATCCTTATGTACATATATATATATATTATTATTTATATTTTTTTCACTCCAATTTGAATAAAATGGATAATCATTATCTAATTTTTGTTTCTCAGTAGTTATTAAAAAACCTCTACAATATAACCTATCCCTAAACTGTGTTTTTTTATTTAATTCCTTTTTCATTTCATCTGCTGTATAATAAGCCATAATCATATCTCCAAATTCTTTAAAATTATTTTTTCTAAACGTTTACTATTTCCATTTCCTATAAAACTATTATGTGGTGTCAATATTACATCTTCTCTATCCCATAATTCACTATCCTCTGACAGTGGTTCTTCTTCGAAAACATCCAACACCACACCTCCAAGTTTATCAAGATGCTTTATCAGTGCCTTTGTATCAACAACCGCTCCTCTTGCAATGTTTACAAGAACTGCTCCTTCTTTTAACTGTTCAAAACGATTATCATTCATCAAATGATGCGTTTCTTCCGTCAAAGGAATTGTCAAGACTACAATATCCATTTGATGTAATACATCATCTAACAGATTTAAAGGTAGTATTTTTTGATAATGTTCATCTTCTCTCGGATAAAGATCAACCCCAACCACATGACATCCGAATGCTGAGAAACGTTTTGCACATTCCGTACCTACACTGCCACAGCCAACAATACAAACCTCTTTTTCATTCAGTTCTAATAATCTCCTATGTTTAACCCATTGATGATTCTTTTGATTGTTACTAAAAAATCTTGCCTGTTTGAACAATTGCAGAACTCCTGAAATTGCGAATTCCGCCATAGGAATACTATATACTCCTCTAGCATTATGTATTTCTATTTTGTGTTCCTTCACGTAATTCATCGGAACTCGATCATATCCTGCACTTGTCAACTGTATATATCGTAGATTTTTGAATTTTTCTATTGGATGGGATAAAAAAATCCCATTACCTATGATTCCTTCTACCCATTCATACACACATGGCAATTCTTTATTTTCCCATTGCATAAATACAACTTCATGCTCTTTTTTTAATTGTTCCAAATAATCAGTTGCCTGCTGCCACGCCCCGGTTACTAGCAAATTCATTAGACAATACCTCTTACAATCTCAACAAGTTCTTGATGATTTTTCTCAAATCCATCCAAACATGTTTTTTCATATTCACGAATTTCTTTTACACCTTCATCAAAGCTTCTTCGAATTTCTTCTAAATCTGTAATCATACTTGTATTGCAAAAACTTCTGGACAATATTGCACATTGTGACCCTAAACGATAATGCTCTTTGATGATTTTTTCTGCTGGCAGCATACCCCGTCCTAATCTTCCAAATCCGCCAAATCCAAATGGAATCCGATGTTTTTTAATTTCGTCACAAATATCATCAATCAGACCATCCGCAAGAATTTCAAACATAAATTTTTTTCCAAGATCTAAAGACAAATCATTTAATCCTATATGAATCTGATCAATTCCCTTTATTTTCAAAATTTCATTTAAACAATCAAGTGCTTTCGCACTTTCCAACAAAGGAAGTGTACTCGCTCTTCCATCTACATACTCCACAAACTTTTGTACTTCTTCCGCTGTTGTAAAATATGGGAGCATCAGTATATCTGCTCCAGCATCAATTGCCGCATCTATTTCCTCTTTACTATCCATATATCCTGGATAATTTTCATGTATTGGATTGATACGAACCATAATTTCAGCCTGTCGAACAACTTTTCTAATATTTTTTATATCCTGTATTGTATGGTGATTCTGTACTGTATCCAATCCACCTTGACGTGCATCTTTTCCAATAAACTCCATATCAATAAAAATCCGATCTACTCCAGCATGCTCAACTATTGTCGCGACTTCAGGATTATTTGTTATATACATCAATTTCAACGGCATAATCATCACCTATTTTTTCAATGTTTCACCTTTATTTTCATTATCTTTATTTAATAAAACTTTGAAAATGGTTGTAAGGAAAATTCGAAGATCTAACGAAAACCGAACATGTTTAACATACCACACATTCAATTCTATCCGATGATTCCACTCTACATCCTTGCGTCCATGAATTTGTGCCCAGCCCGAAAAGCCCGGACGCACATCAAACATATGTAATTGTTCCTTTGTATATTCTTCTATTGGCCATGGATGATAGGTAAGAGGCGGTCTTGGTCCAATCAAAGACATATCTCCTCTTAGGACATTAATCAGCTGCGGAAGTTCATCCAGCGAAGTAGCACGTATAATTTTTCCTACTTTTGTTACTCGTGTATCACCTTTTCCACTATAAACGCCAGAACCTTTATGTTCTGCACCAACACACATAGAGCGAAATTTTAACATCAAAAATACTTTTCCATCTTTTCCGAGACGTTCTTGCTTAAATAAAACAGAACCTGGGCTATCGATTTTCACTGCAATTGCAATAATTATCATAGGTATCAATGCTACAATAAATACCGGTATTGCTATTAACAAATCTAAAATTCGCTTCACCTGATCTCTATAGAAGGGATCTGCCTTTTTCATTCTCGGCATATCTGTTGTTATTCTTCTTTTCTTCTTCATCTCTATGCCTCTTTTACTTTTACATGTTTGCCATTTTCCGGATGATACGTCGGCACGACTTCTGCCACAAGTTTTCTCATTCGGTCTGTTTCCTGGTATGCTGCTTCATCCAGCTGTCTGAGTTTCTTTTTAAATGCTGCATCATCCATCTCAATCGGCTTGCCGATATGGATCAGTTTGTTTGGTGTATCCTGCATGCCTTCTTCTGCCATCAGGAGTTCTTCGAAGAGTTTCTCGCCCGGACGCAGTCCGGTGTATTCGACTTTGATGTCTACATCCGGTGTGAATCCGGACAGGCGGATCAGGTT
>CAKURN010000012.1 GCA_934675695.1 uncultured Candidatus Melainabacteria bacterium
GCGTATGGAATCAGGTATGATGGAAAAATTGTTGCAAGCGATAGAGTGAAAGAATGGCTTGAAAAATCAATCCAAGGCGAAAACTAAAACAAAATTAATTTAAAATATTTTTCAAAAACGATTGTCTATGGTATTTTGTGACACCAAAATTTTTAATCGCTTCTATGTGTTCTTTTGTTAAATAACCTTTGTTTTTTATCCAATTGTATTTTGGATACTCAAGATGAATTTTATCCATATATTTATCTCTATTTACTTTTGCAAGTATGCTTGCTGCTGCAATTGAAGCTGATTTTGAATCACCTTTTATTATGAATTTTTGAGGATAGTTAAAATCTTTTATTAGTTTGTTTCCATCAACCAAAGTTAAAATGTTTTTTGAATTTAGTTGGTTAATAACATCTAAAACCGCATATCTCATAGCAAGCAAAGAAGCATTCAGAATATTTATTTCTTCTATTTTTTCAACGGTTATTGCTTTAATTGACCAATATGAATTTTCTTTTATTGGTTCATACAGCAATTCTCTTTTTTTGGGAGATAATTTTTTAGAATCGTTTAATGTCTTAAAAAGTTCTTCATTTATGTTATTTTTGAAACAAACCGCTGCTGCCCATACACCACCTGCAGCAGGGCCTCTACCTGCTTCATCAGTTCCAATTATAAAATCTATTTTATTTATCTTTGATTCGTTGTTATCAAATTCAAACAAGTTCATATTCTTCTGGAGTTTCTAGAGTAAAATTGCCTATTTTTCCTTCTCTAAAGTTTGACAAAAAAATCTGAGAAGTTCTTTTTGTATCGGGGATATTGTTTTTTAATATCCAGTTTCTTTTGATTGCAATGTTTTCTATAGTTAATTCTTCATCTTGTATATTAAAATATTGTCTTATTTCTTTTGAATATTTTTTGTCTAATATTTTTAACAATTCATTTGCTACATATTCAAAATCATAAGCGTTTTCGCCTATCGAATTTACACAAGCCAGTTTTAGTGCTTGAAATTGGTCGTCTTGTACTGTTGGAATAATGCCCGGAGTGTCTAAAAGTTCAATTTTGTCGTTTATTCTAACCCACTGTTGCTGCCTTGTGACACCTGCTTTTGCACCTGTTTTTGCTTTTTGACGTTTAACAAGACGGTTGATTGTACTAGATTTTCCAACGTTCGGCATGCCGATTACCATCGTACGAACAGCACGAGGAAGAAGCCCTTTTTCTTTTCGTTTTTGCATAATATCATTAGCCAAAAGAACTATTTTGTTTGTGATTAGTTTTATGTCATTTTTGTCTTTTAAACTCGTCACAACAACTTCATATCCTGACAAATCAGACATAGCTTTTGCCCAAATTTTGTTTAAATTTTTATCAGAAACGTCTGACTTGTTCATTAAAATTAATATGGGTTTGTTTGGGCATAGAGTTTTTGTCGTTTTATACCAGCTCGAATATGGTATTCTTGAGTCAATGACTTCTATAATTACATCAACCAGATTCAGTTTTTCTTTTAGTTGTTTTTGAGCTTTTGCAATGTGTCCCGGGTACCAATGAATGTGTTGCGGCATAAATATTCCTTTTTATTAAGAATGCCTTGCTGTTCTTTTAAGTTAAAAACCGCAAGGCATTACAAAAATTTGATATTAGAAAAGTCTATCTTTTTTCCATTTTTTCTCTAATACGAGTAGCTTTACCTGAACGTTCTCTCAAGTAGTAAAGTTTTGCACGTCTAACATCACCTTTTCTTAATACTTGAATTTTTTCGATTCTTGGTGAATAAATAGCAAATACACGTTCTACGCCGATACCTTGGAAAACTTTTCTAACTGTGATAGTTTTGTTAACAGAGCTACCACGTTTTTTGATAACAGTACCTTCAAATGCTTGAGTTCTTTCCTTGTTTCCTTCAATAATTCTAACGAAAACTTTTACTGTGTCGCCAGGGTTAATCTCAGGCATTTCTTTTGCTGTATATTCTTTTTCTAATTCATCAATAATAGGATTCATCTTTTTACCCTTTTTGTTTGTTGTTCTAGCATTATTAATATTATCTTAAACAAAATTTATAAACAAGTGTTTAAAGTAAAGATTTGTAAATAAAACTTAAAAAAATAATTTTGTCGCATAATAAAAATATGAAAAAACAAATTCTTACAACGTCTTTTCTCTGTTTGATGTTTGTTATTTTTGTGTTCTTTTTTCTAAAAAGAACTTCTCTAGAAACTTTTAAAATACTAAAAGTAATCGATGCAGGCACTTTTTTAATTGATATAAATAAAAATAACAAAATCGATGACAATGAAACATTCAAATTGAAAAATGTCGTTGTTTTTTCACCTTTAAAAAATCAAAAAACAAAAAAATACGCACAAAAACTGGGCATTTCTGAAGAAGAATATATAAAAGTCGGTTATTTAGCGGAAATTTTTGCAAAAGATGAATTAGAAAACAAACAAATAAAAATGTTTTTGCCAAAAGAAGGTGAAAAATATGTAGATATAACATACAACAACAAAAATTTGGCAGAATTTTATTTGAAAAACGGGCTTGCTTTTGCATACGAAAAATCAGACAATCCGGAATATTTTCAATTTCAAAATATTAAACAAGCAAAAACAAATGCAAAAGAAATCTCGAGATTGGATTTTGTGCTTGTAAATTTAAAAACAAAGATTGCTCACAATTTGAATGGCGAACATTTTTCTCAAATAAATAACGGCAAATTGTACTTGAAAAAAGAAATCGACAAATTAAATTTTAAATTGTGCGGTTTTTGTTTTGAAAATAAAAACACAGAAAAAATTCAAAAAACAATCTTCAAAACAAGCAAAAATACTTATCAAAAATCAATAAACAAAAAATTCAATGATGTAGAATTGTTTTTAATAAATCCAACAGAATTTGATAGACCGCATTCTTCTTGCGACACAAAAATTTGTAAAAAAATAGTTGAAGAAATAAATTCGACAAAAGATTCTATAGATATTGCTTTGTATGGAATAAACGAACAAATGGCAATTGTGAATGCTTTAAAATCTGCTAAAAAAAGAGGTGTAAAAATTAGAGCCGTTGCAGATTATAGCGACAATAAAGACAAAATTTATCCTTATTCAAAAATATTTATAAATGATTTTGGTGCAAAAACAGATTCTAATAAAACCCTTATGCACAATAAATTTATTATTTTTGATAACAAAAAAGTTTTAACAGGTTCTATGAATTTTTCTTCTTCCGGTTCCGGCGGCTATAACTCAAATATAGCTGCAATTGTTGATTCTATAGAAGTTGCAAAAATATACAAAACCGAATTTGACCAAATGTACAATGGTAAATTTTCAACAAAAAAAGAAAAAATCGAAAAACCAAAAACCAAACTAAATAAAACTGAAATTTCTGTTTATTTTTCTCCAAAAGATGGTGTTTTTGAAGATGGAATTTTGCCTCTAATTCAAAATGCCAAAAAGAAAATCTATGTTTCAGCGTTTTATTTGACAGACAAAAATTTAATCAACGAATTGATTAATGCAAAGAAAAGAAATGTAGAAGTTCTTGTTTTGATGGATTCTTTGGGTGCAATGAATTTTAAAGACAGAATTAAACTTTTAAAAGAAGCAAAAATTCCACTAAAAGCTGAAAATTGGGGCGGAAAAAACCACGAAAAAACAATAATGATTGATGATACGTATTTGATTTTTGGAAGCTGCAATTTTACAAAAAGCGGTTTTTATAAAAACGATGAAAATGTTTTGATAATGAAAAATCCCGATATAGCCTTGTTTTATGGAGATTATTTTTTGTATCTTTTCAATTCAATAGGCAATAAATACCTAAAATTTATCCCAAGAGCAGAAAGTTTTGAATCAAAAAATTCTTGTTATGATGGTATAGACAACAACTTTGATGGCAAAATTGATTCTGAAGATGTTGGTTGCATAAAACAAAATAAATAATTTTTTGTAACGAATTTGCAAAAGTAAAAAGATTTTTGTTATTATATTATTAGTAGACAAAGGAATAAAAATGGAATTTTTAAGAAGACACAGAAAAATCATCGTAATTGTTTTGACAATATTACTTGCTATTTGGATGGTTGGTTTGACTACTGCGATAGGTATAATTTTATTTTAAGACATGGAAAAGTTTAAATTCACAAAAAAAATATTTGTATTTAATATAATCTTATCGATTACGATATTTTTTTCGTGTTGCACTGCTTTTGCAGACAGTCCAAAATTAAAAGACCAAAAAAACCAAATCGAAAACAAAAGGGTTCAGGCAAAAAACCAAATTCACAAATTAAAACTTCTTGAAAAAATTGAAACAAACAAATTATACAAAAACCAGCAAAAACTCGAATACAACCAGCATAGCCTTGCTAGAAGTAAAAAACAATACCAAGACACAAAAGACGAAGTAGCATCTTTAGAAAGAAAACTTGATGTATTGCTTGTTGATCACAATCGCCATCTTGCATATACGAGAAAACGCCTTGTTCAGATTTTTAAACACAAAAGAAACAACTATATAGAATTTTTGTTGAATTCTGACGATATAAATGCTTTTTTAGATAGATTGTATTTTGAAAACGTGATAATTGCTTATGATAAAAAACGTCTAGAAGAAACAAAAGTCCATGCCAGAGAAATTTTGGCACTAAAAGCCAGAATTGAGCTTCAAAAACGCAATCTTGAATCTTCTATCCAAGATATAAACAGACAACAAGTCGATATTCAATATGCTATAGAAAAAAATGAAAAATTAATTGAAAAATTAAAAACAGATAGAGCGACTTGGGAAAAATCAGAAAGAGAACTTGCTCACCAATCTAGAGCGATTTCGCAAATGATTAACCACGAAATCAAAAAGACAGAAAAACAAGGCACAAATGTCGTTGTTTCATCTAAATTTGTACGTCCGGTTCCGGGTACTATTACTTCGCCTTTTGGTACAAGAGTTCACCCAATATTCAAAAGAAAAATCTTCCACTCAGGTATTGATATAGGAGCACCTTATGGAACACCAATCAGAGCTGCAAACTCAGGTAGAGTAATTTTTGTCGGTTGGTACAATGGTTATGGAAAAGTAGTAATCATAAACCATGGTCATATCAACGGTATTCCAACCACAACACTATATGCACACATGTCAAGCACAAGCGTAAAACAAGGTGCTAATATTGCAAAAGGTGATATTGTAGGTAGAGTGGGTACTACAGGATATTCTACAGGACCGCATCTGCATTTTGAAGTACGTCAAAAAGGTAATCCTGTAAATCCATTAAATTTCATCAGATAGGTTTGTAATAAGAGAAATTTTGGTGTAAATTAATTAATATAAACTAGCTTTAGGGGATCAATTTCTATAAATATGCAAATATTGAGCATAAAAAAATATATTATTCCGGTTCTTCTCTTTTTACAGATGAATACGGTTTCTTATGCTCAATATGAAGTTTACAATGCAAAAACAGTGAAATGCCTATTCAAACAGAAAAAAATGATGAAGAAGTTAGAACCTACAACGACCCAGCTTTGCCGGATTTTTCAAAAGAACAAACACTAAGTGGAATAATCGAAGAAAAGACGAAGAATTTTTTTGCAAGAAGAAAACAACAAAAATTAAAAGAACAAAATGATGATTTAGACGACTCAACTCTACAAGATGAGGAGACAAAAGACGATACAGCAGAAGAAAGAACCTACAAACCTAGAGAAATCGACAACGAAGTTGTAGACAATGAAAACAAATTTCAAATCAACGCTGATAGAATCAGTTATGATGATACAGATGGAAACGTTTATGCAAAAGGAAATGTAGAAATCATCTCTAATGCAAAAGCAACAACATTAAAGTCAAATGAAGCAGTTCTTGATAAAGTTAGTCAAACGATAAAACTTTTTGGTGATGTAAAGATTATCAAAGCCGGAGTCGAAATGAGCGGCGAATCTATGATTGTAGATTTAAATGAGCAAAACATTTTGATGGACAATCCTACGGTAAATGCTTATTCTTTCAATATTGTAGCCCAAGAAGGCTATATTATCGCAAACGATATTCAAATGATTAACGGTACAATAAAAAGTTCTCGCCAAGCAAACTTTTCTTTTGAATCTCGAGCTTTTCAGTCTTACGAAAATGTTGCAGCGGATTATGTCAGAAGAAACGATATCGATCGTTCTAACATAGAAAGAAATTCAAAACAAACATATAAAGTCGATGCAAAAGAAATAATTTTAACGAGTTTTAAAGACCACAATTCACTCGTTATGAAAAAAGCAAATGTGTATTACAATAATCATAGAATTTTATTCAATTCTGATGTAGAAATAATATCAGACAAAGATAGCCAAGTTGTTGAAATGTCCATGCCTGAAATTGGCACCTTGAGAAATTTTGGTACTTATATCGGTTATGGATATGTATCAAAACTCCCTAACGGTCAGACTTTAAAGTTGATGCCAGCGTTGGTATATGGAAACAGCAACTTTGGGGTTGGTCTTATCGGACGTCATAGAACAAGAAACAGCAGATTAGAAGCAGGTTGGGCAACCGCATCAACAAACCTTGTTGTAAAAGGTGCATACAAACTGGGAGATAATTTAACTCTTAGATACGGTAGAAATACATATTTATCAGAAGGCTTTATGGGTTCTAGACGTTCAGGGTATGCTGCACAATTAGAACATAAACAAACATTTTTTGTTAGTGATATTAAAGATTTATCTTACACGCAAGAACTCTACGCCGGATTTTTTACAGATTACAAAAAACATGACCAAGAAAATGCTTATGCGACGACAAGATTTCGTTATTCCGGCGAATTAAGAAAGAAAATTTTTGAATATCGAAACAAAGAACAAGATTTCAGCATGAGAATAAACGCCATAGCTCAAGGGGCTGCAACATTGTATGGCTCAGGTCAAACAATGGGTATTGTTAGGATAGGTCCTTATTTAACTACAAAAGTCCGTTTTTGGGAGTCTAGTATAGGCTATATGCTAGGTGGTGTCCATGGAGATAGCCCTTTTGAATTTGATAAATACAGATACGGTAAACAAACAATAATGTTGAACGAAAAAATTCACTTTGGAGAGAAGTTTGCTCTTGGTTATAGAGCGTTTGTTACTCCAATGAAAGATAATATTGAAAACGAATTTTTGACTGAATCCAGATTTTATGCGATTTTTGGGCCACAAGATTTGAAATTTGTATTGTCGTATGACTTTGTACGTGATATTGCTCACTTTGAATTTATGTTTTTATTGGGTACGGAGTCTACTCATATCAACTTTGAAAGATTAATAACCAAAAACATGGATGGCGGTGAAAACAAAAAACGTGATTTCTACAAATACGCTAAACCTGTAAAAATAGTTGAACCAGAAAATATCTAGCGATGTTCTTCTATATATTTGTCTAAATTGTCGGACAATTGTTTAGAAATTTTATTGAAATCTTCTGCAAAACTATCTTTTTTTACAAAATCTAATGCTTCTTCTTTGCTGCCTTCAAAAATATATGTAGATCTAACCAAATCTGTACCTACACGATTTGCAGCAATTCTAAGCCATCTTGAATTTTTGGGGTCTTTTGGATTTTCTTCTACTATTATACCAACTTTATTGTTTGTTTTTGGAACTATATAAGTAACTGATTGGCTCGAAAATCTTCCATAAGAAGGAACATCATATTCTATGTGTTTTATTATTCTTTTATTTAATTCTTGTGATAATTCTTTTAATCTATCTTCATTGTTTTGCATAGTTGGTTTCTTTACTTCTTCTCTTTTTTGAAATCTAATTGGATTAAAATTGTATCGATTGTATATTGGGTTCATAAAATTCCTTTCAAATTATACCACATATAAAACATAAAAAATATTTTATTTGCTTTTTAAAACAATATTTTTTATTTTGTTGCAGCAGCAGCTTTTTTTGCGATTTCTTTTAATCCTTCCCAATCTAGTTTGCTTAGAGTATCTTGTGAGAAGTCTTTTAAATAACTTGAAAGTTGAGGTAAAGCACTATCTTTTGGCAAAATTCCCAATTCACGCATTCTTAGTGTTTTGTATGTTGCAGCTAGATATTTGTTGTATGAGGCAAAATCTTCTTTTGATAAGTGTTCAATTAAACCATATATGTCGCTATATCTTGTGTCTGAAACAAATATTTTTCCTGTTCTAATATCGTATGGAATGTGTTCAACATCACCAAAAGCGTTTACTTCAGTACCTCTTATTTGTAATTCATAGTGTGCGGTTGTACCATCAGGCATTTTGTATGTTGCATCCATTTGAGATGTTGCATAGCCTGATTCTTTGATTGCACTTTTGTTAGATTGTCTAACCAAACCTGAATCTAAAAGGTCTTTATAGTTTTCGATGCCATCTTCATTGCCTCCAAATGGAACTTTTTGATTATTTGTAAATTCAAATACTTCATTACTTCCTATTGCTTTTGCGTGTTTAACGTATGCTTCTGAAATATCGTGGATTTGTTCTGTTGTAAAGTATGAACTCATATCATCGCCATAGTTGCTTAGTTCTGATATAGTTATTTTTCCTGTTTCTATACCTTCAATAAGTTGTTTTACCGTTGATTCTGTTTGTTTTGTTTTTAGGGTGTTTAAAATAGTAGTTTCAACGTCAGTGATTGCTTGGAAAGTTGATGCATCTAATGAATCCGGGTTTTGTAAAAATTTAACAAAATCGTCCATTGTTGCGTTGATATTGTTTTCTCTAAATAAATTTTCAACTATTTCTCTTGTATCATCTGTTGATAAATTTTTCATTTGTATTCTGACACCTATAGCGTCTTTTACTGTATCGTAACAAGAATCATAATCTAAACCTTTTAAATCACCTTTTATATCTTTTTTAGCAAGTTTTGAAAAAGTTGATTCTTGGCTTTTTGGACGTGCTGTTACTTTTTCGATATCTGTTTTATCAGGAAAAGCTTCATTTACGTGTTGTGCTGTCGGTTCAACTTGTGAATCAAAAACTTCGGCTAATTCTTGTGCTCTTGGGGACAAATCTTCCAAATCTTGTGCTTTGGCTGTTAAAGTTTCGCCTGTGAGCGGTTTTTCTTTATTTTTGTAGTTGTAGTTATCTATGTATTCGTTTGTTTGTTTTGTTGCGTCTGCTTTTTTGTTTAGTTTTTTATTTCTGGAAATTTCCAGTTTTTCGTTTGCCGGAACTTCGCTATTGACTTTAGCTTCGGCAAAGCCTTCTTCATACAACGCTGCGTATTCTTTGTCACACGCTCCTATGTAATCATCATCATAAAGTGCTGCAGTTTCTTCACTGTATCCTATTGTAAAATCGTCACTTGTATCTGCTTTATATAAAATTGAATCTGAAGTTTCTGCAATTTCTTCACTAAAATCATCAACGGCTGAAGCATTTACATTTTCAGATAGTACATTTGCTTTAGAATTTATACCTTTTTGAGAGAAACCTTGGCTAACACTACCCATGATTCCTCCCATGATTCCGCCCATAAGAGCGTTTTGGGCAGTTGTTTTAAGTAATTCAGCAGCATCGAAGTCTTTATCTTCTTCTGTTAAAACATCTGCTCCATAAGAAGCAACACCCGTTGCTGCACCTGATATACTACCTGATAATGAACCTGTTTTAAAACCTTGTAGGGCTGCTTGTTTTACAGTATTTCCCACCGAAGCCCCTTTTACCATGCCGGCTGTTGCAACGTTGATTGCACCATCTACAGCACCTGTTATAGTATCTTTTGTTATTTGTTTTAAATCTAGTGCGTCATCTTCTATTTCGTTTGTTGCTCTATCGAGAGTCTTTATGCCGGCTTTCAAACCGCCCCCTATAGCAGCCCCTGCTGCAACACCTGCAAATGTTAAAGTTCCGCCGGAAGCTACAGTAATTGCACCTGTTACAACACCTGAAACTACGTTTGCTGCCATATCTAACATACCGCTTTGCTTAGATTGGTAGCTTTCTATCGCATTAAAAGCTTCTTCAAATGTTATTTTTCCGTTTTTGTAATCATCTATTTTGTCTTGTACATCATTAGACCCAAGCCCCAAACCTGTAAGGTTTTTGAAGCCGTTCCATAAATTTCCGAAAAATCCTTGTTCTTTTTTTGCTGTTGAAAATTCTTGATTTAATGTTTCAAGATTTTTTTCAAACGTTTCACTGTCATCTTTGTTTTGTTCAAAAATCGAATCATCTTCTTCAGCTGTTTTAATTGATGATGTAGTAAAATTCAAATTTGTGTTAACTGGTTGTATCTTTGTATCGTTGGTCAAAGGAAACATAAATCTACTCCCTTTTGTAAATCCTATATATTATATATAAATAAAGTATATAAAAGATAAATATTTGCTAGTTTTAAGGTAAATTTTACAAAACTTAATATATTTTTTTAATAAAAAATTAAACTCGAAACACCTGAAAATCCTGAGATTTTTTAAATGTAAAGAAATGTAAATAAATATCTAAAATTAGCAATTTGCAAATTCATATATACTTTATATATATGTAAGCACAAACGATAATAATCAAAAAAGAAAATAAAATAAAATTAATAAAACCGAGGAAGTTTATAGAGAGAGAATATGTTTCTTGCCCATCGATATTGATGGGCTTTTATATTATTTTTCCATTTTTTCTAACTATAAGAACATAATTTTCTTTTAGTTCTTTTTTTAACAACATATTAACATCTATTAAATTTTTAAATTTTTTTGAATAAATAAAATCTGAATTTTCTTCGTTTTTCAAGATTATTTTTGTTCTTGTATTTGAATCAAAATAATAATCACAAACAAGCCCGTTGTTGTTTGCAATGATTGAATCGGTTATTTCTTCTTTATCGAAAAAATAGTTGTTCATCTGCATAGAATCTATATTGTAGAAGATTGTTTTTTCTTTTTTTGATTTTGGTTTTTGTTGTTTAAAATTGATGTTATTTTGGATTAAAAAATTTTCAAGTTTTCTTTTGTTGGTTGTTAATATTACGATTTTGTTTTTTTGAATTTCTCTAAAAGTATCTAAAAAAGAAGTTTTTGGCGAATCTGTTTTTAAAAAATAAATTTGTTCTTCAAAATTGTCTGATATTTTGTTTTTGATTTTTTCAATATTTAATGAAGAAGGTTCGTTTTCTAGCGAAATTTCTGTCTTTGAGAGAGTTTTTGTATTTATTATTTTGTAATTGAGAGTGGTTTTTATTCTGTTTTTTAATAAGAATTTAAAAGCAAAATTAGGTATAAAAAAACGTTTTTTTATAGCAAAAAGTCTGATTTTATTTTTGTCATAAAAGACTGAAAAATCGTCATTTAAGACTTCTTTTTTTATTTTAAAAACATCTTTAAAATAATTTGAAAAATTGTTGTCTTTAAAAAATAATGTAGAATTTTTTATATCTAAAATATTGTTTATGTCAGAATTTGTATTTATTTCGTACAAAAAATTTCTATCTTTTGTTGAAGAATTTTGTTGTTGATTGTTGGTTTTTATTTTGTTTTTTAATTCCGTTGGAGTGATGTCGTATGTTGTTAGAGTTGAGTTTTTGAAATATATGTAGTCTATTGAACTAAAATTTTGAAAATCCAGAATTTTAGAAGCTAATTTTAGGGATTTTATTTCATTTAAAAAACTATTTGACAAATTGATAAAATCATCATTTTCATTGTCAAACAAAATCAAAAAATAATCGTATTTTTTATTGTAATCAAAATCAAAATCAATCTCAGGCGTCAGTTTTGTTTTTGATAAATAATCATCTAGAACAATTTTTATTTTGTCTATTGGTTTAAAATAAGGAAAATTGAGTTTTATATAGATATTACAGTAATCTTTTGAAGAAAAAGTATAAATTGTTTTTATGTTTTTAATATTTAAAAAATCATTAGTTAAATTTTTTGCAAAAATATCGTCCATTTCTTGTGTGGGGAAAGTGTCTTGTTTTATTGAAATTCTGATATCGAAGTTGTTTTTAAAATTTATAAAATAAAAAATCCCAACAACAAAAACCAAAAGAAAACAAAAGCTATATTTTAATTTTTGAATTTTCTTTAACATTTTTTTGTCCTTTTAAAATAATAATGTCGTTTTGTTTGAGTTCTTTTAAAATTTCTATATTTTCATCAATTATTTTTCCTGTTTGGACTTCGATTTTTTTGATTGTGCCTTCATTGTTTTTTATGTTGTCTATTTTGTAGATATAGTTTTTTTCATTTTCTTTTATGATTGAATTTATTGGAACAAAAATCGAATTCTCATTTGTCTTCAAAAACTCTACATCAGCATTCATTCCTTCTTTTAAATCAGGATAAAAATTATCTAAAAAAATCTTGATTAAATAACCGCCTGAATTGCTGCTGGATTGTGAAATATGGGCGATTTTTCCTTTGTAAGAAAGATTGTTTCTAAAAGCAACAATTTCATCATTTAATTTTAAATCATTAACAATATCTGATGAAACCATTACTTCCAGTTGCGTTTTATCGGAATTTATAATAGTTAAAACAACTTTAGAAGCTGTTACATATTCTCCGACTTCGCTTGTTTTTTCTAAAATATATCCATCGTATGGAGAAGTTAAAATAGCATAAGAGAGCTGTTTATTTATGTAGTTAATTTTTTCTTTTTGGAGAGAAATCTGTTTTGCTTTTGCTTTCATATTAAAATCTGCATCTTCCCAGTCGTTGTCTGAAACACCGCCTGCAGAATGCAAGATGGTCATTCTTTTGAAATAATTTTTTGCTTGTTTGTATTCTACTTCTTTTTCAGACAGAGTTGCCAATTCTTCGTTTTTTCTGATTTTGTAGAGAGTGTCGTCGATTTTTGCAATTATTTGTCCTTTTTTTACAAAATCCCCTTTGCTAAATGGGATATACGTAATAACCCCATCTTCTTGAAAAGATAAATTTGCACTATGCTGAAATTTTACTGTCCCTAAAAAAGTAACTTTAGGCGAAGATGAAATTTTGTAAGTTTCTATTGTTTCTTGTTTTGAGTTGTTACAACCCGTTATAAAAAAAGCACAAAAAATCAAAATCAAGAATATTCTTCTCATTTTTAGATTTTATTTTCTTTTGAAAATCAAAAAAATACTCTTTTGTTTAGTCGACAGATTTTATAAGTATTAAGCCGTTTGCACTAATAGGAAATTGAGTTTGGGTCGTTGATAGGAGTATAATTTCATTGTTTGAGATATTGTATCCCCAAGCACCTAGAAATATTTTGTTCATATTTTTGTCATATACATAAACAAAAGCAATAATAATATTGTCGTTATCTTGGCTAAAACCCAATGGCTCAATATCGTAGCGGTATTTTACGATTTGAACATTTTGATAATGCAAAAAATATTTTTTTATAGCATTATCGAGATTGTCTAGTTTTATTGTGTAGCCTTGCGTTATTTCGTTTTCCATAAAATGAACATAAAGATAGGTTTTGTATATTCCGTTTATGGTAGAACCTACTTTTTCTTGTATAAGAAGCTTTTTCCCGTCTTTGCTCCAATCAACCAAAGACAAACCGCTAAACAAATTTGGATAGTGTTCTTTTTTGCCGGAAACAATAATCGAGTTTCTTGTTTTTTGGTTGTGGTTGTAATCCAGCATTCTTCTTACTTTTGTTTTTGTTGTGTCTAATTTTTCAACAAAAAATTCAGAAGATATTTGATTTATGTCGGGTGAAAAATAATATCTGGGATACGCAACATAGTGGCATTTGTTGTCTGAAACAATGTATGGATAAGAATAAAGATTCTTTTTGATATCAGAAATATCGAGTTTTCTCATTCCTGGCGGATTGTTATAGAGTTCAAAAACAAAATGCGGTGTGTTGTAGATTGTCTTTTTGTCTGATTCCGGGTCTTTATATGGGTCTAGTTTTCTATCTTCTAATGGGATATTTTGAGCCTTTTCTTCCCATTCTTGTTTTGTTTGGGGGATTTTTTCTTTTTGGATAACGGGAGATTTTTTAAAAGGGTTTTTAAATTCAAGGCAAAAACTTGAATTTGTTGTAAAAAAAACTAAAAACAAGAAAAATAATTTTCTCATTTTTTAAACTAATCCTTCTTTTAGAGCAACGATAGCTGCTTTTGTTCTATCTGTTAAATACAATTTTTGCAAGATATTATGTACATGGGCTTTTGTTGTTGACAGTGCAACAACGAGCTTTTCGGAGATTTCTTGATTAGACAAACCATCAACAATCAAAGACAAAACTTCTAATTCTTTTTTTGTTAAACCGTATTTTTTGTTTGCTTCTTTTTGAGATTTTGTTTTTGGATTTTGTTTGGTTTCTTCTTCGTGTTGAATGTTAGATAAAACCACTCTTGCAATATTAGAATCAATCCAAGCACTATGATCATACACTGTATTTATTGCATTTACGAGATTTTGGGGGCTTGTACCTTTCATAATGTATCCATCGGCACCTGCTTTAAAAGAAGCGAAAACATCCTCTTTTTCATCTCTTGATGTAAACATCAAAATCGCACAATCCAGTTTTAATTCTTCTTTGATTTTTTTTGTTGCACTAATTCCATCGATTTTTGGCAAACCTATATCCATCAAAATAACGTCAGGATTGTATTTTTGGGCAAAAATAATTGCTTCTTGTCCATCTTTTG
Organism: uncultured Candidatus Melainabacteria bacterium; assembly: GCA_934675695.1. GTDB lineage: Bacteria > Cyanobacteriota > Vampirovibrionia > Gastranaerophilales > Gastranaerophilaceae > RUG14156. The sequence goes on from CAKURN010000012.1 coordinate 14,610, forward strand.
CTTCTGCAACAAGCTCCAATGACGGTATGTTTTTTATTGTCATTGAAAGTCCTATTCTGGTGAATTCATGGTCTTCTACAAGCAAAATACTTATCTTTTTTTCTGTCATAAAATTACCTTACAATCATTTATAGAATTTTTTAATTCAAATGTAAATCTTGAACCTTCATTAAGTTTTGAATTTACATAAATTTTTCCGTTGTGTGCTTCGATTATTTGTCTTGACAAATACAAACCCAAACCTGTTGAACTGGAGCGTTTTTGGTTTGTACCTTGTGAAAAGCGATTGAATAATTTGTCACAATCATCTTTTGATAAACCGATTCCATCATCTGTTACGTCAAATTTCAGGTCTTTGTCGTTTTTGTTGATATCTATTTCTATTTTTGAACTTTCTTGTGAGTGTTTTATTGCATTGCCGATTAAGTTTGTAATTACACGTCTGATTTCGTTTTTGTCTGCATTAACAAAAAGTTCTTTTTCTTTACAGTTTGTATTTATTTTTATATCGTATTTTTGAGCTAAAGGCAGAAGTTCTTTTGTGCATTCGTTTGTGAGTTTTAGTATGTCGAATTTGGTTTTACATAAGTATGTTTTGCCTGCTTCATATTTGTATACCTCAAGCAAAGCATTTACAAGCCCCAGCATATCTTCTGAACTTTTTTTCATTGCTGAAAAAAGGTCGCCTTGCTCTTTTGTAATATCTCCTAAAGATTTGTTTAAAATAAAATCTAACCCGGAAATTGTTGCTAAAAGAGGGGTTCTGAGGTCATGGGTTAAAGTCGCTATAAAATCGTCTCTCAATCTTTCTGTTTCTTTCTGATAAGTGACATCTCTAATT
>CAKURN010000013.1 GCA_934675695.1 uncultured Candidatus Melainabacteria bacterium
TTGTAACAAGCACTACAACCGCAGCAATTTTTTAGTTCGTTTATGTTCACTCGTCATCTTTCCATTCTTTGATTTTCAAACCTATTATATAAAAAATTCTTAAAATTGGCAAAATGCTTAAATTTCGACGTTTTTTTAAAAAATAAATCTCAAGGTCTATTTTTTTAGAAAAATTACTTCTTTTGGTTGATGAGTTTAGACTACAAAATAGTCTATATTAAGTATGTAAAACAGTATTTTACATAAACTGGACGATGGTAGGTAGGATTAGTTAATGACACAAGGCATAACAAATAGCCTTAATTCAACACTTATGCGTTTAAATGCTATAGAAAATAATTTTATGGCATTAGAGAGCATACAGATTTTTGATGACTCAAAAACAACGGAAAACGCTTCTATATCTGATTTTAAAACCATATTAGATGGAAAAATCGAAGAAACAAATAAAAAAGAAAACAAAATAGAAGATTTAGTATCATCAACTCCACTAGATATCCAAACAGGAGTAACCGACGAGCAACAAGAAGATAAAAAAGAAAACAAAATAGAAGAAATAAAATCTGCAATCAATCTAAAGTCAAAAATAGATTTAAAAGCTCAAACAAGCAATGTTGAAGAAATTATTGAAGCTTATGCAAACAAATACAACATAGATAGCGATTTTATAAAAGCAATAATAAAACAAGAGTCGAACTTCAATTCTAATGCTACAAGCAAAAAAGGTGCAATGGGTTTGATGCAATTAATGCCAAAAACCGCTCAATCATTAGGTGTTGTTGATGCATACAATCCAAACCAAAATATAGAAGGCGGAGTAAAATATTTGAGAGGTTTACTGGATAGATTTGACAACAATAACGAATTGGCACTTGCTGCATACAATGCAGGGCCTACTGCCGTTAAAAAATACGGGGGAGTTCCGCCATATAAAGAAACACAAAATTACGTAAATTCTATAATGTCAGCCTATGAACAATTGAAAACTTTAGACAGTGAAAAGAGGTACTTATGATTACTAGAGGAATAGGTACAGTAGCAAACGGAATGCAGGCTATGCTGGATTTTGAAGACGTCACGGCTCACAATTTGGCAAACGTTACAACAAACGGCTTCAAACGCAGTAATATTGTTTTTCAAGACATAATGCAAGCAAATGTTCAATCTAAAAGCCAAAAAAGCGGCTACAAAGACGTTGGCACTTTGAGTAATGGCCCTAGGTCTTATAGAACGTATATCGATTTTTCACAAGGCGGACTTGCTGAATCAAACAACAAAATGGACGTTGCAATCCAAGGGCAAGGCTTCTTCAAAATCAGATACCAAGACATAAAAGACACTGACCCTGTCGATATTAGAAATTATTATTACCAAAGAGTCGGAAACTTCGCAATTGATGATAATAATTATTTAGTCAACAAAGATGGTGATTACGTGATGGATATGGAAAACAGAAGAATAAGAATAACACGTGACCCTCAAGCAAACGAAGTAAACAGAATGAACCAAATGGATTTAGAAAAAGATTTGATTATAGGAGAAACAGGCAGAATCGAATTGAACAATCCAAATTTTAATGTACAATTGCAAAAAATTCAAATTTGCGATTTTAAAGACAAAACAAAAATCTCAAACATAGGAAACGCAAAGTATTTGCCGATTTATGGACAAAATCCGGAAGTCTATACAAAATCAGACGGAGAATTTTCACTTCAACAAGGTATGGTTGAAATGTCAAATTCAAATACTGTTGTTGAAATGATTAATTCGATTAATGTTTCAAGAGGCTATGAATCAATGAGTAATATCCTAAAAACCCAGAGCGATACAATTTCTCAGGCAATAGGTTTGGGTAACATCGGACGATAAACCAGTTAGAAAAAAGGGGAGAAGAAAAGTTATATGTTAAGAGCTTTAACGACAGCAGCGACAGGCATGATTGCACAACAAAATAACCTTGATGTTATTTCAAACAACATTGCAAACTTGTCAACATACGGATACAAAAAAGTAAGAGCAGAGTTTCAAGATTTATTGAGCCAAATCCATAGAACCCCGGGGGCTCAAATGGGACAGGGTACTTATCAACCTGTAGGTATAGAAGTCGGTTTGGGTGTAAAAACTTCTGCAACAACAAGAATTTTTTCAGTAGGAAATCTCCAATCAACAGATAGACAACTGGATATGGCAATCGCCGGAGATGGTTTTTTTCAGGTTACTTTAGATGATGGTTCTTTTGCATATACTAGAGATGGCTCTTGGCAAATGGATTCAAACGGGCAATTAGTAACATCAGATGGTTACCAGCTTCAACCTCCGATTACTATTCCAAACAATGCAAAAGAAATCGTTGTATCCCAAGCAGGGATTGTGTCTTGTTCTACAGGGACAAATTCTGAACAAACACAATTAGGACAAATTCAATTGGTAAAATTCCAAAACCCATCAGGGCTTCTTGCAATAGGACATAATTTGTATAGAGAAACTTCGGCTTCAGGCACACCTTTACAAGGAACGGCCGGAGAAGAAGGCTATGGAACGATAGAACAGTGTTTTATCGAAGGTTCAAATGTCCAAACTGTAGAAGAATTGATTGGATTGATAAAAACAGAAAGGGCGTATGAATCAAATTCAAAAGTAATTTCTGCAGGTTCAGATATCTTGCAGCAAACCAACCAAATAGTAAGATAGCTGTGCGAAGTAAATGATTTGCGTTGAGCAAAGCATTTACGGAGTCCTTAGATAACCGCCGTTACGACTGGAGCGAAAGCGGAAGGAGTGAAGAAATCTTTGATTTCACAGGCGGAAAAAAGATAGCTGTGCGAAGCTGAAATATTGAACCGTTGAGGTTCAATATGAAAGCGAAGACCTTAGAATTGCGACGTGGAACGAAGTTCATCAGGAGCAAAACCTGTGCGAAGTAAATGATTTGCGTTGAGCAAGTAAAAGCACAACAAAATAAAATTAAGAGGACGATTAGCTCAGCCGGTAGAGTACTACATTGACATTGTAGGGGTCACGTGTTCGAGTCACGTATCGTCCACCATTTAAAAGCCTTTATTTAAAGGCTTTTAAATTTATATAACTTCTTTTTCTTCAATCAAATTCAACAAATGTGCAAATGCATACATATTAGGGCGATTTCCGCTTCCTTCTTTAATTAATTTTATAATTCCTTTATCTTCCAATTTTTGGAGCATAGAATTTGCTGTTGCTTTTCTTTCGATTTTTATTTCTTTTGAAAATTGTGTCGAATTTATTATAGGGCATATAAACAAAGTATCCAAAATAGACTGAGAATAAGCAGATTTCGTTGTTTGTGCTACTATTTTTTTCATTTTTTCGTATAAATCCAAAATTTCTTTGATTTTTACGATATTTTTTTCGGATTGGATAATTATTACATTCAAAAAGAACTCAACCCATGCCTGCCAATCATTGTTTGTTGATATATTATTTAATCTTTTGTAATATTCATCTCTGTTGCTTTCAAAATATTCACTCAAGTAAAAAGCTGGTTTATATAAGTAATTTTTTTGAAAAAGAAACAGAGGTATCAAAATTCGACCCAATCTGCCATTTCCATCTAAAAACGGGTGAATTATTTCAAATTGAGCATGAACCAAACTGAGTTGAATAAGCAAATCTATATAATCAGAATTAACAAATTTTTCCCAGTCATCAAGAAAAATCATTAAATTTTCAGGAGCAGGAGGCACAAAACTCGCATTTTCAATCGTCGAACCTCTAGGACCTATCCAATTTTGACGTTTTCTAAATTCTCCTCGTGCTTTATTTTCGCCACGCACACCATCTAACAAAACAAAATGAATGTTTTTAATCATATTCAAATGAATAAAAGGTTTTTCTTTCAACATATCGATTGCACATTGCGTAGCTTTACAATAGTTGTTGATTTCATTGATATCTTGTAATTTGTGTTCAGAAAAATCTTCGCCTGCGTTTTGTTTGTATACTTCTGTCAAAGTCGCTTGCGTACCTTCGATTTTTGACGACAAAGTAGCTTCTTTTGCCGTCATTGGTGCAAGCAATATCCCAGGGTTCAAAAGATGCTTCAATGCCCCGTTGTAATTTGACAATGCCGAATTAGACTTTGAAATTAACGGTATCAATTTTACAAAGTCCAAGTTTATATCGTTCATTTTTATAGGAATAAATGGCTGCATAATCTACCTCAGAAGGCATTATACCATTGATAATTTATTTTGTAAACTGTTTTCTATAAAAAAGCGTTCAAAAAAATATTTGTAGACGGTCTTTGTAATGCAAAAATATTTGTAAACTGTTTTCTATAAAAAAGCGTTCAAAAAAATATTTGTAGACGGTCTTTGTAATGCAAAAATATTTGTAAACTATTTTCTATAAAAAAGCGTTCAAAAAAAAATAAAACTAATTATCCATTTCTGTCATTGTAGAATTTATCGACAATTCAGCAATCAATCTTGAAACTTCGTATCCTGAAACCATTACTTCTAAAATAAGCTGCGAATTAATAAGAATTTTGTCCCCATATTCCATTGTGTCAGGATTTAAGCACAAAAATTCAACAAAATCTTCTCCAACATATAGAATTTTGCCAAATTCTGCTGCTGTAGCCCAACGCATGAATACTACCGTTTTTTCAAATAATTTTAGTTTTTGTATCATCTTCATATATACATGATATGATTTTATTTATGAAAGTCAATTTTGTTAATGATAATTGTAACATTGTAAATGATGGCAAAACCAATATGAAGCTAGACCTCGATATGTTGGATTTTGCAATCGAAAACAAGATTGATTATGCAATGGTGAGATTTTATCAATGGTATCCAAAATGCATTAGCCTTGGCAAAAATCAAAAAAACGACATAAAAACAACAAAAATAGACATAGTAACACGCCCGAGCGGAGGCAGAGCGTTGTTGCATGATAGAGAATTAACCTATTGTTTTGTTTCACCTGTTTTTAAAGACAGCATTATAGAAAGCTACAAAGACATTTCAAACGGGCTGATTTTAGGCTTCAAAAAACTGGGAATAGAGCTTTCTTACGGCTCGAACGAGAAGAAAAACCTTGCTTACTGCATGAATATTTCAACCGGAGCTGATGTTTCATACAAAAACAAAAAATTCATAGGTTCAGCCCAATATAGAAGCAGAGGGTATCTTTTGCAGCATGGGTCTATTCCTTATGAATTGGATTTTAATTTGATAGATGAAATTTTTAATCAAAAAACCCTAAGAGATAATATTGTTACATTGAATGAAATAAATCCAAATTTGTCAACAAAACAAATAATAGAAGCCCTAAAAGAAGGCTTTGTCGAGTATTTTTCAACTATTTAAAATTTCGTTAACTTTTGCTACTGTTTTTGGAAAATACCAAGCCAAATACTGTGAACGAGTGTACGAATCAGTGCCTCTTTCGCCATAATCAGCAAGAAGAACGTTTGTTTCTGCAACAAATTCTTTTAAAGCCATTGATTTTTCTTCTTCAATGTCGTTTATATCTTCTTCTTCATCATAAGACTCATAATCTTCATAATATTCGTCCATAAAATTTTCACTATCATTGTTTTCTAGATACATTCCGAGGCTGGAAGGCAAAAAGTATCCGATTACCTCTCTAAAGGCTGCCGGGTATTCTTTTGAAAATTCTTTTAATTCTTTACTATAGATATCAATCAATTCTTCATTTTCACTGATTTTTCCAAACTCATCAGTATCAAAATCATAATCTAGAGAATGCATCACCTCATGGTAAAAAGAAGCTGAATTTATGCCAAGATTAAGCTCATCCGGAGGAACAAAAGAAGATTCTATATCATCAACAATAGCTATTTTTGTGATTGTTTTTTCCATTTCAAGTATTTTATCTAAAGGCATAGATTTTAGCATTTCAAAAAATTCTTCATTAGATTCTTCTAAAATAAAGTCCTCATCCGGTGCTTCAGTTAGCATATCTGAAATAGAAATCTCTGTTATTTTGCCATTTGGGTCTTTTATTTTGATTGTTTTATTTTCGTCATCAAAATCTCCAAAATATTCTTTTGAATTTATAGTGGTTTTTGTTTTTGTATCAGAAATTTTTTCCCAGCTTCTATTTATATTGAGCAAATTTTCGCCGTTGTTGTTTGTTATTTTATATTTGTAGAGTTTTGATATTGTTTTTCCGTTTTTGTCCGTTTTTTGGACATATTCTCTTTTTGTGTTTGTGTCTTTATAATTAAAATCTTCGACAAAGGTTGTAGAATTTTGGTCTTTTTTAACAGTTGCTATTTTTTTGCCTGAAATTTCTCCGTTTTTTATCATTTTAACGACATCAAAATCTTCAGGATAATCATTCAAATCAAATTCTTCTATTTCATAGACCCCGTTCAATAAGTCAGATTTATGAGTATAGATGATTTTTCTTGGTTCATCTGTTGTTTTGTCTTTTATAATTTCAATTTGCTGTTCTACATTAGGGTCATACGCATAATCAAAAGTAGAAATCCCGCTTGTTTGCATTTGGACAGTTCTATCTGCACTATAATTCCAGCTATAGACATTTCCATCAGGGTCTTTTTGTGTTGTTGATTTTGTTATTTCACCTGTCGGAAGAAGCGTGATTGTTTTTTGGATTTTTGTACCGCTTTTTAAATTCATGATTTTTGATGCGACAAGAGAACTATTTCCGTTGTCTTCTCTAGTGTATGCTATTCTATATCCATCACCTACTTCGTCTAGGAAATTGTTTAGGTTTTGTTTTTCTATATGTTCATCAGCATACAATATGACAGGGTCTGTTGCACCTTTTTTATACATTTTTGAAGTAATATTGTCACTATCAAGCACCTGCTGAATGCAATCACAAAGACCATAAGACACGCAGAAGCTCGCTTGGTGAGGATTTACGTTTTGTCTTAAAAGAGATTTGTATTGTTGCATTTGTTCATTATCGAAATTGACCGTTTCTTCAATATCAAACAAAGAAAGCGACCCAAAACTCAAAAAATCAAATATTTCCTCGTCAGCGATTTTTTGAGTAAATTCTTCTAAAAGTTCAGATTTTAATCTAGAAACAGGCAATAAATCTTTTGTTGTTATTGATTTGTTTTTAATTAAACGTTTAACTGTTTCATTATTTTTCAAAAAAGCAAGATTCTTTTCGCATTCTTCTTCATAACCACGAAAAGAAATATTCTTTTGGAAAACATCATTTTTAAGTGCTTGTTTTAGAGGTTTTTGTATAGTGTTTTTAGCAATTTTTGAATACTTTACAGTATTTGTGATGGCATTTATTTTCATACCATTTTAAAAAACGTAAAAGTATTTTTTTGCTATTTTAAAAAATTAATATTGAAAACCGTCTTCTTTCATTCTTCTTATTATTTCTTTTAAGTCGTCATTTTGTGCAACAACAGACAATCTTGTGTATCTTGTTGCATCTTTATCAAAAGCAGTACCCGGAACTACAACTATACCTGATTTTTCAAGCATTTGATTTGCATATTCTACACAATCAGAGAATCTTTCCGGTATTTTTAGCCACAAATAAAACGTTGCTTTTGGCATTTTTATGTCATAACCTAAAGAAACAAGCCCATCAACAAAGCCTTGGATTTTTTCTTTGAATTTTTTGTTTTGAACATCGATGTATTTTTGACCTTCGACGCTTTCCAATAAATCTGCACTAGCATATTGAAGAACCTTGAATATACCTGTATCTACAGTAGATTTCATACGTGATAGCATAGTGATGCCTGTTGAATTTCCAACTGCATAACCAACACGCCAACCTGTCATAGCATATGATTTTGACATTGAATAAAATTCAACGCAACAATCTATTGCCCCGGTGCATTCTAGAGCAGAATGAGGTTTAAATTCTTCTTCGTAATACATTTCAGAATAAGCATTATCTGAAATCAAAATTATTCCGTATTTGTTACAAAAATCAACACAATGCTGCAAGTATTTTTTGTCACAAGTGCAACCTAGGGGGTTGTTTGGGTAATTTATGATAAGAGCTTTTATTTTGTTTTTGTCATAGCCTTTTTGAATTAGTTTGTTTAATTCTTCTTCCAAATTTGGCATGAAGTTGTTTTCTTCATTCAATTCAATTCCATAGCCAAATGCTCCAGAAGAACGTATCATTTGTGAATAAGAAGCGTATCCCGGTTTTGGTACAAGAATAATATCTTGTTCTTTCGGGTTTTCTTTGTAGTTGACGATTGCTTTTATCATATTAGCAATGCCTTCTTTTGAACCTATCAAAGAAAAGACTTCTGTATTTGGGTCTAAAGATACATTAAATCTTTCTTTCATTCTGTGTGCTACAGCATTTAAAAATTTCTTTTCGCCTTTTGGTGTAGAATATGTGCCAAGAGAATCATCACTAATGTATTCTATTGTTTTTTGTTTAACAAAGTCAGGTACAGCATCAACCGGAGCTCCCATAGAAAGTGCTATCGGTTTTCTGTTTTTTTTGATTAATTCAGGAGTCAATTCGATTTGACGTGCTTTTATTTCAAACATGATGTAGTTTTTCATTGTTTTGATTTGATTGTTAAACAGGTCTTTGTTCATACTTTTTCCTTTTGGTGATATTTTTTACTGAAATATCATATCATCATTTGATTTTTTAGTAAATTTTTTTTAAGTTTTGTGTTAAAAATATTTTTTTGGGTATTGATATTTATATGAGAGGTATTTTTTGTTAAATTAAGTGGAAATTGTATTTTAAATTTGTGTAATATAGTGTATAATAATATATGCCAGATGCAGATTATCTGTGCTAGAAACGGAGAAAACTATGCATATTCACGTTAATGGACGTAACATCGAAATTACCGATGCAATCAAAGCATACGTTAAAGAAAAAGCAGGAAAAGTGGCTGCTCACTATGAACAAATCGACTCAATCGATGCTGTTTTATCGGTAATTAAAAATCCTTCCGTTACAGAATCTCATGTTGCAGAAATTATCTGCAAAATAGGCGGTGAAACAATCACTGTTGAAGAAAAAGCCGAAAGTATGTATGCTTCTATTGATTTAGTTTGCGACAAATTAGACAGACAAGTTAAAAAGCTAAAAGAAAAAGGTTCATCAAAAGCAAAAACAGAATCAATCAGAACAACCACAACAACAGCGACAGTTGAATAAAAATAAAATAATCAAAAATCTAAAGCACCCGATATCGGGTGCTTTTTAAGTATATTTATGAAAAATAAAATTAAAAATGTTTGTCTTTTGCAGAAATTCTAGCTATAGCTTTTGCAAGTGCAATTTGAGCTCTTGTCATATCAAGATTTTCATCTTTTGCTTTTAGTCTTGCTTGTGCCCTTTCTTTTGCTTGTTTTGCACGAGCTACATCAATATCACAATCTAATTCTGCAATATCTGTTAATATTGTTGCTCTATTGTTAGAAAACTGCAATATACCGCCCATTATTGCGATACATTGGGTATCTTTTTCTTTTAGTGCTTTTGTTACTCCAATGTCCAGTGCACACACGACAGGAACGTGATTTTTCAATATTCCCATTGAGCCATCTGTTGTTTTTACATACAATTCATCAATATCGTCTTCATAAACAATTTGTTGATGAGTTATGACTTTTAAATGAATATCGTTTGCCATAAAAACTATACTCCAACAGCCTCTTGAGTACGTGCTTTTTCAAGTACATCTTCTATTGTTCCAACCATATAAAAGGCTTGTTCAGGAACGTTGTCGTGTTTTCCTTCTATGATTTCTTTGAAACCTTTTATTGAGTCTTCTAATTTTACGTATTTTCCTTTTACACCTGAGAATTGTTCAGCTACGAAGAAAGGTTGAGACAAGAATTTTTGAATTTTTCTTGCACGATTTACTGTTAATTTATCTTCTTCAGACAATTCGTCCATACCCAAAATTGCGATGATATCTTGCAAATCTTTGTATTTTTGAAGAATTTCAAGAACTTTTTTCGCAACATTATAATGTTCTTCGCCGATTATATGAGGGTCTAATGCACGAGAAGAAGATTCTAGAGGGTCAGCTGCAGGATAAATACCTAATGATGCAATGTTTCTGGATAATACAGTTGAAGCATCAAGGTGAGTAAATGTAGTTGCCGGAGCCGGATCGGTCAAGTCATCTGCAGGTACATAAACAGCTTGTACAGAAGTGATTGAACCATCTTTTGTAGAAGTAATACGTTCTTGTAATTCGCCGACTTCTTGAGATAATGTAGGTTGATAACCAACAGCTGAAGGCATTCTGCCTAACAAAGCAGAAACTTCTGAACCTGCTTGTACAAAACGGAAAATATTGTCAATAAACAAAAGTACGTCTTGTTTTGTTACATCTCTAAAATATTCTGCACAAGTCAATGTAGACAAACCAACTCTCATTCTTGCCCCCGGTGGTTCGTTCATTTGACCATAAATCAAAGCAACTTTATCTAAAACGCCTGATTCTTTCATTTCGTTATACAAGTCGTTTCCTTCACGTGTTCTTTCACCTACACCGCCAAAAACAGAAACGCCATCGTGTTCGGCTGCAATATTGTGAATCAATTCCATAATAAGAACTGTTTTTCCAACACCTGCACCGCCAAATAGACCGATTTTTCCACCTTTTTGATATGGCATCAAAAGGTCAATTACTTTGATACCTGTTTCTAGTATTTCTATATTTGTGTTTTGTTCAGTAAGTTTTGGAGAAGGTCTATGTATCGGAAATCTGTCTTGTGCAACGACTTCTCCGGCGTTATCTACAGGTTCACCCAATACATTTAATATTCTACCTAAAATACCTTTTCCAACAGGAACTTTGATTGGTGCTTGAGTATTTATGACTTTCATTCCACGTCTAAGACCATCTGTTGATGACATAGCAACTGAGCGAACTGTATTTTCTCCCAAAAGTTGTTGAACTTCTACTGTTGTTTTGTTTCCATCATCATTATAAATCTCAAGAGCGTCATAAATCTCAGGTAACACTCCATCATCAAATTTTACGTCAATTACAGGTCCTATGATTTGTACGATTACACCTTCGTTTGCCATACTTTTACCTCTTAAATAGTTATTGTTATCTAAATTATATCTTAGTTGATTTTTTAGAAATAAAAAGATTTTTAATTTCATCTTTTTAGATGAGAACTATTATTTAAAAATTTGAAGCAAAAAATCACTTCCTTTTAAGATTATATATTCAAAAGTTTTTTCTACAACAGAGTAATTTTTTAAATTTTTACTTTTTTCATTTAATGGCAAAAGCTCGTATTTTTCGAGTTTTATGTATCTGTTGTTGATTTCGACATAAGGAGTTGCCCAAGGATACAACGCTCTCAGATGTCTGTTTACGTCTGTTTTTGGCTGATTAAGGTTGATTATAACTTCTTTTGTTGTTATTTGATGTTCGTATGTTGCGTATTTTTCGTCTTGTTTTATTGGTTGAAGCTGGTTTTTTTCCGCTAATTCCAACAAATCCTTTACCATTTCGACTGCAAGCTTGCAGGTTTTGTTTTTCAATGTTTTTCCATTTTCATTTTCAGAAATAGTAATCGCTTCTGATAACAAAATATCGCCTTTATCGAATTTTTCGTTCATATAATGAACGCTTAGCCCTGTAACTTTTTGGTTCAAATAAATCGTCCAAAAATAAGGATTTGCACCTCGATTTTTTGGCAAAAGTGCAGGGTGGAAGTTTATACAAGGCACGAAAGATAGTATTTCCGAGCCAAATTTTTCACCCCAAGAACCCACTATTATCATATCGGGGTTGAGTTTTTTGATTGAAGCAAGAAATTTTTTGTCGTTTACGCTTTTTGCTTTTATTTCTTTTAGTTTTTCAGATTTTATGATTGTAAAATCTTCTGAAGGATTGAAAATATCTTTAAAAAAGAGTTCAAAATCATTGTATCTTCTTCTATCAGAGCGAAAAACCGCCAATATCTCGTGATTTGTGGATTTTATTCCTTTAATCAGAGAAAAAAGCATTTGACCATATCCGACTAAAACAATCTTTTTCATTTTTAAAATTATATATTAAAAAAATAGAACGAGGAAGAAATTTTTTTGGCTATTAAAAACTTCTTTTCTTGTTGTATAATATGTACATATTTTTAAAAAAGGGAGAAAGTTTTTGAAAAAATTAGTTGTCGTTTTATCGGTATTGTTGTTTTTGAATGGAAATTTCGGCGTTGCAAAAGAAATCTCACAAGCCGACATTCAACGCTATAGTGCGTATTATTCTAACGGTATGCAATTTTTTAAAAACCAACAATTTTCTTCTGCAATTACAGAATTTAAAAAAGTTCTCAGATTTTCACCCTATGACAAAACAACCCAAAACGCCCTTGCAAACACATATTACGCAAGAGCACAATACTATCAAAAACAAACAAAAGAATACAAAAAAGCACTCCTTGACTACAAAAGTGCTTATTTCTACGCAAAATACTGGCAAGACAGTCAACTTGATTCAAATTTAATTTCTTCTTCTCAAAAAGAAATCAGTGATTTAGAAAAGAGATTGGCTATTTCTTCTTCTCCTGAATCTCGTATCCAAAGTGCAAAAATCCTAAAAGCCCAAGGAGAATTGGCTGCTGCAGGATATGAACTTGAACAAGTTAAAAACACCAAATACAAAGAAGTTGCTTACGAAAATTTGGGAAATATCTTCAAAAACCTGAACAATCTGGCTTCTGCAATGGATTGTTACAAAACTGCAATAGATATCAACCCCAAAAACCCAAGAAGCCACTTTTGGTATGGAACAATGCTTGATGAAGCAGGAAATTTTGAAGCAAGTATGGAGCAATTCAATCTTGCTTTGCAATATGGGGACAAAAGTCCTGAATTATTGGAGGTTCTTGAAAACAAATGGACTCAGAGTCTGGTCAAAAACCCTAACAATTCTCAAAACTACGTAAATTTGGGTGCGATTTATCAAAAACAAGGAAACTATGATGGGGCTAAAACCCAGTATCTAAAAGCCTTGAACCTAAATCCAAACGATGAAGTTATTTTGTACAATTTGGCTTCTTTATATATTGAACAAAAAAACTTTAACGGGGCAATAGGCGTCTATAACGAGCTTTTGAGCAAAAATCCAAAAAACACGGAAGTCTTAAACTACAAAGCAGACACATTAAAAAAACTAAACAAATTTGATGAAGCAATAAATGTCTATGAAAACATTCTAGCCTTAGAACCCGACAACCAAAACATAAAAGCAGAAATTGATAACATAATTTTGGAACATTTTTCAGGCGAAAAACTACAAAATTATATGCAACAGTTGGCTCTCAAAAACCCAAACAACTACGAAGCTCAGTTTAATTATGCTCTTGAGCTTCACAAAAACAAAAATTACCAAAAAGCAATTGAATTTTATAACAAAGCAATAGCTATAAATTCTTCTAAAGAAGAAAGCTACATAAATCTTGCCCAAATTTATATCGAACAAAAAAACTATGAAAAAGCAAACGAAACAATAAACAAAGGGCTTATGATTATGCCAAACAGCTCAAAACTAAATCAATATTTGGCAGAAGTCAAAAACTACAATGCAAATGCTCAATACGACCTTGCAACAAAATTATTCGAGCAAAAAAATTATCAAAAAGCAATCAGCGAATACCTAAAAATCCAAAATCAAAACGACGATGTAAAATCTGCTATTGCCGGTTGTTATTGGGAATTGAAAGATTTTCAAAACGCTAACAAATACTATCTTGATATTTTGAAAAACCAACCCAACAATGTAGAATACCTAACTTCTAGTGCCTGGGCGTATTATTCTTTAAATGACTATAACAATGCAAAAACAATGGCAAACAAGGTTCTTTTGCTTGACAAAAACAACACTGATGCAAAAAACATCATAACAAACATAGAAGAAATTCAAACCCAAAATATGCTAGAAACAGCTATTTCTCAATATGAAAAAGCTGATTATACGACAGCGTTGATTACATTGAACAATTTTCTATCTAAAATGCCAAATGACGAATACGGGCTATATTACAAGGGTTTAACTCTTGACGAACTAAAAAAACAACAAGAAGCAATAAAAATCTACAAAGCTCTGATTTCTAAAAATCCAAATTTTGCAGAAGCTTATTATTCTTTGGCATTAGATTTAGATAATACAGAAAACTATAAAGAAGCAATTTCAAACTATGAAAAATATATAGCCTTAAAACAAGGTCAAAACGACGAAACGACAAACTTTTCTACATCTAGAATAAA
>CAKURN010000014.1 GCA_934675695.1 uncultured Candidatus Melainabacteria bacterium
ACTTGGTCAGCTTTGTTCATAAATACAACAATGTATGGAACACCAACCTGACGAGCAAGAAGAATGTGTTCTTTAGTTTGAGGCATCGCACCATCTGTCGCAGCAACTACAAGAATAGCACCGTCCATTTGTGCAGCACCAGTAATCATATTTTTAACATAGTCAGCGTGGCCTGGGCAGTCAACGTGAGCATAGTGGCGTTTGTCTGTTTCATATTCAACGTGAGCAGTTGAAATGGTGATACCACGTGCTTTTTCTTCTGGAGCAGCATCGATTTCATCGAATTTTTTTGCTTCAGCTTTACCTGCAGCAGCCATACAACCTGTAATAGCAGCAGTTAATGTTGTTTTACCATGGTCAACGTGACCAATAGTACCAACGTTAACGTGTGGCTTGGTTCTTTCGTATTTTTCTCTAGCCATAAGATAAGTTCTCCTTTTTTCTTATTTTTTTAATTTTTTTCTAAGATTTTAAATCAACAATTTCTTGTCGTGATTTTATAAAAGATATGGGCAGAGGTGGATTCGAACCACCGTAGTCGTTTGACGGCAGATTTACAGTCTGCTCCCTTTAGCCACTCGGGCATCTACCCATATCAAAACTTGTTATAGATGATTATGAATAATATTCAGTTTTCAACTTGCAATTTAAAATGCCCTTGATGAGATTTGAACTCACGGCCTCTCCCTTACCAAGGGAGTGCGCTACCCCTGCGCCACAAGGGCAGACTGGCATTTTCTAGGTGAAGTGGTTTTAAAATATAAAACTCATCAACGACCCTTTAACTACTTTGTGACAGTAGTTAATAAAAAAAGCCGATGATGGGACTCGAACCCGCAACCTACGGTTTACAAAACCGTTGCTCTACCATTGAGCTACATCGGCAATTTCCATAATTGTATAATATTAAAGACATAAAAAACTGTCAAGTATTATTTTTATAAAAATTTCAAAATTTTATTTTTTTGTGAAATTATGTGCGTTTTGCTTAATTGCAAAGGATTGTCCTTCTTATTTTTACTTCTATTTTATTAGAATTTTTGTTATTTCTATTAATAAAGCAATTCTACAAGCCAGATGAAGCAAGCTCACTTGAATAAAGTATTGCAAAATTAGATTTTTTTGTTGTAATATATAATATGGGAAAATTACCTGTTTTTGGATAAATTTTAAAGTATAGAGAAAGTCAATTTTAATGCAAACAGCTAATGCACTAAATAATATTATAAGAATACTATTCAATCCTAAAATTGAAGCGTTTAAATTGTTTGATTTTTTAATCGTTAAATCTGATGACAACAGATATTTAGCACAAATTACAGAAATTTATGACGACAAATTTGATTCTTCTCAAAATGTTGCAAAACTGAAAATTTTCTACAAAATATCAGAAAACAACGAAGTGATGCCTTATGATAATTTCACACCAAACAAAGAATGTGAAATTGTAAAAATAAAACAAGAAGAAGTTGAAAACTTCATAAATATGGATAAAGAAACATTTATTTTTGCAACAAATGCCAAAAATCAAATGTCATTAAATATTCAATATGACTTTTTTGACAACAATCCTATAATTCTTGCCGACAAGATTGAATGTGCGAACACAATTTCTCTTAATATTGCAAAAAAATTATCAGAAAAAAAACACTCTATTATTATTGACTCTACAGGTGTCATCGAACATGACTGTGCAAAAAAAATAGTTGCAAACAAAGACATAAGAATTCCACTAAATTTTTCAACTATAGATTTTGTTTTTGATAGATGTTTAAGCAATGCATCTTTGGAATTTCAAGCAACTGCAGGTGCAATAATCAACGAAATAAAAAACTTTGCAAGAAAACAAACTTCGGGCTTTATTCCTTTTAATGCGTTTTTAAGGGTAATTTTAGAACAATACAAAGCAACACCTTATCCGGAGCTAAAAGTTCTCATCATTAAAATGAAAAAATATCAAATGAATGAGATTTTTGCACGCTATAAAAGAGATGTCGAAAATTTGTTTAAAGCAATAGAAAAAAATCCCGTTGTAATTATTGATATTTCAACAGTTGATGTAAATTGGCAAAAAGCGTATTTAGAGTATTTAACAGACGCATTGAATGAAGAAATTTATCTAATCACCAGAATAAATGAAGAAAATTGTGATATAGATTTAATAAACAAAATTTACAACAAAAAACCAAATATAGGCTTTATTCCTATGGTTTCGTACAATTACAAAAAACTTCCATCTTTGATGCAATATTGCAAAAATTACATTTTGATGCCTACTTTGTATCAAAGAAATGACTTTTTGGATGCAAACTTCGCTTTAGCGAATTTGATTTCTGATGGTTGCATTCTTTTTGGCGAAAATACAGACAATTTCTTGTATTTAGCACAAGATTACGAGCTTTTGACACAAGAAAAAAGAAAAAATTACAAAAAAATCGTAATTTCAATGATAAACAAAGAAGAACAAGAAGAATTAGCCAACAAAAATCTGGGCAACAAAGGTGATTACTTTGAAAATCAAAAAACAGATTCTCAAAAATTAATCGACGAATTGTCAACTTTAGAAGAAGAAAACAATAAAAAGCTTGAGCAAGAAACAGCTTCTGAAGAAGAATTTACAGAAATCGAAAACCCGACTACAGAAAATACAAAAGATGAATTTGATGAAATAACAGCAAAACCTTCTGAAGAAGAAAATATTTCAAAAGAAGAAACAGAAGAACAAACAAAAGAAGAACCTAAAGAAGAAGTTAAAGAACAAGATTTAGTTGACACAAATTCTATTTGTTTAGATGATATTTCAAATTCAACAGAAACATCAGAAGAAATTCAAAAAACTGAAGAAAAAGAAGAAACTGAAAAAATAAACGACAATTTTAAAGACATTTTAGAAGATACAAACTCTAAAAACACAAACACGCAATCATCTACAGACAATAAACCAGAAAAAGAAGAAGAAATTTCTATCAAAGAAGAAACACCAAAAAATACAGATGATGACGATGTTTTAGAGTTTTCTTTAGATGAAGATGAAGTTGAAGTTCCAACAGAAACCAAAGAAGAAAAAAATACAGACACAAATGAAGATTTGGTTTTTAGTGGCGATTCACCAAAAAAAGAAAACAAAGACGAATTAGCCTTAGCAAATGATAAAGAAACAGAAGAAGAAAAAATGGAATTGTCTGACGAAGAACTAGACTTTTTCCAATTAGCTCAAGAAACAAACAATGAACAAGAAAATCCTCAAAATTCTGAAGAATTGGACTTGTTTCAAGTAGCTGCGGATTCTTTAGACGATAGTTTCAAAGATATAATCAACACAAAATCGGAAACAGAAAAACAAACAATTAATATTGATAAAGATACAAAAATCGATGAAAAAATCTTAGAAGCCGGCGAAGAAAAAAAAGAAAATCTTCCAATTTTTAAAGAAGAAATAAAAGACGAGTCTTTAAACGAACAAGAATACGAAGTCGGAAACAAAGTGTATCACGACAATTATGGCAATGGAACTGTAATTAAAATATTGAAATACGAAGGAAGACAACTTCTTCAAATAGATTTTGAAGAAGCAGGCAAAAAAACCCTAGAACCTAGAATTGCTAACATCAAGTTGGTAGAATAATATGGGTGATGAGAATAAACAGTTTGAAGCCAGTCAGCAAAAACTAAGAAAAGCCAGAGAAAACGGGCAAGTTGTAAAATCAAAAGATTTGTCTACAGCAATCGCAATTATTGTTATGTTTAGTGCGATTTATCTTATTGCACCCGTAATTTGGGGGCAATTAAGTGCTTTGTTTACAATAATTTATGAACAAATTCCAAACAAACACCTAGAAGACATAGGCTATGCTTATCTTTTCACAAAAACAGTCATTCCAACAGCTTGTATATTACTTCCTATACTTGTTTTAGCGGCATGTGTCGGAATTTTGGGTGATATGATACAGATTGGACCTTTGTTTACTACAAAACCTATGGAATTTAGTGCTGAAAAATTCAACCCTACAAAATACTTCAAAAATTTAGCAAGCCCCAAGACTCTTTTTGATTTGTTCAAAAACATTATTAAAGTTATTCTTTTGGGGGTTATTGGCTATATGGTCTATACTTCTCATTTTGAACAAATTCTTATGCTTGCTGCAATAGACAACCAATTTGCTATTTTGATACAATTCGGTTCATTGATTTTAGACTTCATAATAAAGGCAGGGATTGCGTTTTTAGTGATTGCAGCAGCAGATTACGGGGTTACAAAATGGAAGTTTTTACAAGACCAAAAAATGTCTTTTAAAGAAGTAAAAGATGAATACAAAAACTCAGAAGGTGATCCAAACGTAAAAGCCGCTCTCCGCCAAAGACGTCAACAACTTTTGCAAAAAAAGATGATGGACGCTGTAACTACTTGCGATTTTGTCGTAACGAACCCGACCCATGTGGCTTGTGCTATTAAATACGATGCAGAAAAAATGGAATCGCCGATGTTGGTTGCAAAAGGAACGGAATTGTTTGCACAAAAAATTAAAGAAATCGCTCGTGCAAATAATATCCCCGTTATCGAAAACCCGCCTGTCGCAAGGGCTTTGTATAGATTGGTCGAAGTAAATCGTCAAATTCCACCTGATTTGTATAAAGCAATTGCTGAAATTTTGATTTTTGTATACAAACTCAAAAAAACAACGGCAAAAGAACAAGAACGTGTCAGAAAGTCTGCAATCGAAAAAGGCGATATCCAAGCACAAAACATTTTCAAAGAAAAAAAAGAAAAATCGCTTGAAAAATTTAAAAACAAAGAAGAAAAAGAGTAGACTTTCATTTTTAAATCCTTAACAAAATAATAACAGCACTTTTTAGCTATTAAGAATGTGTTTTCAAAAACATTCGTAAGTATTATTTTTTAAAAAAGGAGTCGAAATGAAAAAAATATTTTTATCTGCTTTTGCAATAGGACTTTTATTTTCTATAGAAACTTTTGCACAATCAAATTTAGATAACCTTGCCTACAATAGTGCAAGCTCACTAAAATCTGAACTAAATTCAATCAACAGACAAATAGAAAGAAACGAATACAAAATAAAAACTATCAAAAATTCAAAAAATCTTTCGCAAAATCAAAAACAAAATAGAATAAATTCTCTAGAATCACAAAATAGAAGCTTAAAAAGAAAATCTTCTAAAATAAAAAATGACTACAAAAGGGCTATTTCAAATTCTTAAAACAAATTCTCTTTTTTATTTTTAGAAAAATAAATTGGTTTTTCTTAATATTTTGTCAGCATTCAACCAGTTGGCTTAAGTTCAGCTATAGACAAAGAAATATCCAAAGATAAAAGTTCAACAATAACAACTTTTATTGATTACAAAACAAAAAACCAAAACAGAAGCAACAACTCTAGATAATAATTCCATTATGGATAATTATATCAAGTATAGAGAAGCTATAGAATCTAAAGACAGTTTTTCAGAAGCAAGTCAACAATGGGCAGTTTTAATAAATATTTCTTGATACCCTATAAACCCCAATAAACACGATAATAAATGATTTTATCAGATATAAAACAGAAACAAAAGAAGAACAAAATGAAGCTAAAGAAGATTTGTCACTAGCAGACCAAGCAATAAATATTGTAACAGGAGCTATAGCAAATACTTTAACAGATGTTATCATTGATACTCTTTTTGAAGATGAAGATAAAAAAGAAGACCAAGAATAAATACCAATAATTTATACAGCCAAATTCCTCTCAAAAATTTTCTTTTAGGGGAATCTTGTATAAATTTAATTTTATTTTATATTTATTTGTTAATTTATGCAAATTTCACACTTAATATTACTCAATATTGTTTTAAGAAATTTAACAAAGGGAATATAAAAGAGTAGAAAAAGGAGTGTTATATGAACGAGATCAACAAATTACAAGCAACAGCTTTTGGCTCTGCTTCCACAGGCAAAGCAACAAACAGTGAAAAAACGCAAAAAGATGATTCTATCTTTAATAATGGAGTGGCTAGAAAACAAGCTTCATTGGGTACTGAAGATACGAGTTCAGCACTTGGACAATTGCAAGACCTCCTTGATGAAGCTAAATACCCTACAGGCAATCTTCCTGAAATTGAAGGTTCAGAAACAGTAATGCCAGAACCACCAGCAGATAACAACGACCAAGGACCATTCACTAGACTTTCAGAAAGACAACAAGAAAATATTGCAGAACAACGAGAAATTGAAAATTCTATTTTAGAAAAAAGTCGAGAAAATAGAGAAGCTATGAGAGCAGCTATGTGGAACATGATAAAAAATGAAGATGAATAATCACCTCTCTAGACTCACAAAAAAGAAAGCAAAATCTAGAAACAGGCGATATAAAATTCAACTAAAAATTATTTTAACAAAACCAAATTCCTCTCAAAATTTTCTTTGAGGGGAATTTTATATGGAATGATTTCAAAATTAGAATTTTTGTATTTCTTTTTAAAATTTTCTATTTCTTCTTCGACCAATTTTGCTTTATAAATCAAAAAACTTCCATCTTTTTTTAGATGTTTTTTTGACAACTCAAAAACATCTATCATCTTTCCAACTGCCCTTGATACAATAGTATCAACATTTAAAGGCTCAACTTCTTCAATTCTTGAATAAACAATCTCCAAATTTTTTAAATCTAATTTTTCTTTTATTTCTTTAATAAAATTTATTTTTTTAATTCTAGAATCATTTGCAATTATTTTTTTAGAAGGAAAACATATCGCAAGAATTACAGAGGGAAAACCACCCCCTGTACCAACATCGAGAATGCTTTCTTTTTTTAGAAAATCTTTCCATTTTAAAATAGAAAGAGAATCAAAAACATGTTTTTCAAACAAAACTTCAATATCATTTTTGCTCATCAAGTTTGTATGATTGTTGTATTCGACAAAAATCTCTTGCCACAAATCGAGTTTTTTTGACGTTTCATTATCCAAAACATAATTTAATTCATTCTTTAATAAAATCTTTTTTTCTTCGTTATTCATATTTTTCCGCTATCATATCAAAACTCATCTTATCAAGACGAAGTTTTATGTCTTTTATTCTCGTTTCGACTCTTGCCAAATTTTCTGTATCAGAAGTTTTTTTTAGTATTTCTTTTGCATTAAAAAAGTTTACAAGTGCCTTTTTGTCATCGCCTTTGTCATAGTAATTTTGTGCAAATTCAAAATAAATAAGTGCAACTTTAAAGTCATCTTTCAGATATTTTGCACTTTCTAGTGCTTTTTTGTAGTAGTTGACTGAATTTGCTTCATCAATTGTAAAATACAGTTTCGCAAGTTCTTTTTGCGTATAGTATAGATTTTCTATGTCATTGTTGTCGCTATCAAAATTTAGTGCCAATTTTAGACAGTCAATCGCTTCTTTATATCTGGAATTTTCTGAATAAATCAACGCCAAATTAACTAAACACACAGAGTAGTATTTGTTGTCTTTGTATTCAGAACTCGTTAAGTAATTTTTTTTGTAATATTGAATAGCATGCTCTATATCGCCATCTTCATCAAACATGACACCCAGTCTATAGTAGGCTTTGCAGGCTGTTTCTTTATCTTTTCCGAGTGAAAACTCGACAGAAGCTAAATAATGTTTTTGAGCTTCTTTGATATTTTGTTCAGCTTCAAAAATCTCACCCAATTCTAAATGAGCTTTTCTTCTATAACTTGGAGAATTTTTTTCGTTTAGTGCAATTTGTGAAAAACAAACTTTTGCTTCTTCCATTTTGTATAAATTTTTGTTTGTCCTTGCAATCAAATATTCGATTTCTGTTTTTCTCTCGTCTTTGTTGTTTATTGCCCTATTTAGAGCAAATTTATAAAGCTTTTGAGAAGTCGAATAATCATCTAAAAATTCATAGTTTTTGCCGAGCATGACTAATATTTCAATTTCAAATTCTTTTTCTTCATCTAGTTCTTTTGCCCTTACTAGTTCAGAAATAGCTTCTTTATATTTGTATTTTTGCGAATACTCTCTAGAGGAATTTAATAAATTAACGATATTTTGCCTTGTTTCGTCTTCTTGTTCTTTTTGAAAATTTATTTCGTTTTCTCTAATTGCATTTTTTGATAAAAATATTTTTCTTTCTTTTATTTTGTTCATTTTTTCTACTATTCTAGCTTTTTGGCGAGCTTTTTCATCTTGCCAAGCAGAATTTGCAATACCTAAATAAGAAAAAGTATTGCTATTTTTTGGAGAATTTATTGCAGGAATCAGCGATTTTATGTATTCACTTTCTTTTCTGATTGATTCTCGAGAAAGCCTGATTAGCCTATCTTTTGGACTTTTTGTCAATTCATTTTCATATATTTCAACCAGTTTTGAATAATATGTCACTTTTTCTTGAGCAGAAAAAGCCTCCATGACGTATTTTCTAAAATAATCTTTAACAAAAACTTCTTTACCAAAGTAATTTATAAGAAGTTTTTGTGACAAATATTCTATTCCATCTTTTAAATCTGTAATTTTGTAAGATTCAATAAATTCTCTACTAACAGGAACTGCAATCGTAGAAAGGATTTTGAAGAATATTTGATATTGCTTTGGAGCAAGCAAAATAAATTTTGAAATCAAAAACTCATCAAACTCTGTTTTAAAAGCATTGTGTTTTCTTTCAAATTCATTCATTAATTCTTCAATAGAAAAATTGGTCAAAGAACAGTACCTTATTGCCATTTTCAGATACAAATCAGAACCTTCTGTTGCAACAAAATACTTTTCTTGCAATTCATCACTCATTGGTTGAGATAGTAAAACCAATTCTGCCTTAAAATCTTCTTTTGATGTCGGTTGAATCATCAGATTGTTTATTTTTAATTTTTTAAATCTGAACAAATTTTTGTCGCCGTTTCTTGTAACGATGATGATTTTTACGTTTTTAAAAGCAGCCAAATAAGACAAGAAGTCGATGATTTCAATGTTTTCATCTACATTTTCAAAATTTTCAACGACAATAATGCAGTTTTGTTGGATAGTTTTAAAATAATGACAAACTTTTTCTTTAAAATTGTCTGTTACAAATTTTTTTAAAGAAATTTTTTCTGCAAGCGAAAAATCTCTCAATCCGTCATAAAAATTTAACAAAAAATCATCTATAACAGAATTTTGAAAACAAAATTGACGAAATATTAAGTTGTCTTTTTCAAATTCTTTTATTGCTTTTTCAATAGTTTCGCTCTTATTTGAACCTTTTTTTCCGCTATAAAAAAGTAAATCATAAGAAGAAGTAGCAAAATTATTTATTTCGTTTATAATAAAGTTATTAAATTGAAAAAAGCCTTGAGTCATATTATTATTGTATAAATTTACATTAATAATTGCAATAGGAAAAATAACAGTTTAGAGCTATTTGTTGCTATATCGCCAATGACCAAAAAGCAGATTAGGTGTAGATTTTACGGTTATTCGCAGTATTAAAATTTGTTAAGTATTTTTACTATAAAAGGCAAAATTTCAAATTTAGTGTTGTTTATATATATGTGTATGTTGTTAGGGGTAAATATGCCACAAATCCAAAACATAAACGTCGAAAACATTCCTAGTAATACATATTACGTTGCGACTGAAAAGAAAAAGGAAGATATATACAAAAATGAGGACCATATCCACAAACAAGGTCCTCTGTCCGGTGCAAAAGCCGAATTATATGAAACAGAAAACGCTCTTTTAACCTACATGCCAAAAGGTTTTATGGGTTCAAAAAACAGCAATTTCCACGAATTTCTCTCAATGGGAAAAATCCCAAACATAATCGGAAGCGTTTTGTTGATTGGCTTGTATAGCTTTGCAAACGGAAAATACAATGCTCACGATGCAAATTGTGCAAAACAAGGTGCAAAATGTTTCGGGGCAGGCGTTGTTTTGTATGCTTTAGGAAAATGGGCAAGCAAAAAAATAGCTCACATGGGAATAAAAGCAAGCACAGGCGTTCCTCTTGATTTAAGATATACAAGAAAAATCCCTACACTTCCTGAACCCGGACAAGAAAAAGGCATAGTAGAAAAAGAATACGCAAAAGTTTTTGAATCTGTAGACTTCTTCAGAAAAGACTTGCTTTTAAAAGATTCTGAACTAAACCATGGCGATATGCACTACTTTAACGACAAAGTTGTTCAAAAGGCAGGTTATGGCAAAGATACAAACTCATCTTACCAAATAGCAGACCCCAAAATCAGAGAACTAAAAGCAAGAACAACAGCACTAGAAAATATAACCAGCTATATCGTTGCCGCAACAGGCGTTGCATTGGGCAGCCAAAAAGCATTTGAAAATATAAAACTCGGAAAAAATCAAGGAATAATTAAAAATATAAGAACTACAGCAAAATCTGTTTCACAAGCCGTTCCAAAAGCACTTAAACAACTTTGGAAAGGAAGCAACAAAAACATCATTACAAAAAATTACGGAAAAGCTCTTATATTGTCTTCTATAGCAGCAACTGCTCTTACTTGGCTTATTCCTGTAAAAGGTTTCAAGAAAAATCCGGAAACCATGAAATCGAGAGTTGACAACAAAAAAGAATACGAGGTGTGCTAATGTCGTATATAAGTCCTATTTTAAGTAGCAGATTAAACAACAAAACAGAAGCTCACACTAACAAAGTTCAGCATCAAAAAGTATATGACGATTTGACGCAACATGCAAACGATGTCAAACCTAATGAAGCAAAAGCAAAATTAGTCGAAGAAACTCGTATGCAAGCTGCTTCTTCGTATGTTAAAGATTTAAAACAAGATACAAAAAACTTCTTCACTGCTGTAAAAACAGGAAAAATGAATGACAACAGTCTGGGAAGAATTAATGATTTAGGTTTAAAAGCAGGCGGTTTGTTGATTGCAACTTTCCTTGCCGCTAACGCAAAAACAAAAACTGACGCCATAATGAAATTCGTCGGTAGTGGTGCATTTTTTGCTTCAATGAGCTTGTGGCCAAAATTGTTCATTAATTTGCCTGCAAAAATTGTCCATGGCTTTGATATAGGTCAAAAATACGTAAGTGCACAAGGTGACAAAAAAGACTTCTTCCTCGATAACCAGTTTTTACCTTGGGACGCTTATCCTGATGAAAAACTGGAAAAAATCGGTAAACACAACAAAATCGATATAAACGAAGAAAACGGCAAAGAAAAAATCCAAAGAAAAATGCAAAAAGTTGCTCTCCAAAATAGAACACTATGGATGGCAACAGCAGGTTTTGCAACACCATTGATGACTGCTTTGTTCTGCGACAAAGTAGAACCACATATCAAAAATGGCGTTATAAATTCACAATTCAAAAAAGCCCAAGATTATGTTACCGATCAAGACGGCAAATTCACAAACGGAATGAAAGAAGCAATTGATAGCGTAGTAACACAACCTAATACAGAAATTGCTGATTTCTTCAAAGACAACAATACTTCTGATAAAGACTTCTTTAACAAATTGGCTGAAAAATTAAGCTTTAGCGAAATTGACCTAGACAAAGAAGATCTTCAACCTATACAAAAATTCACAAGTACAGGTACAGAAGCACAAACAGTAGACGCTCTAAGAAATATCTTTAACAAAACAACAGAAATAACTGTTGATAAAGACACATTAACAGATGTTTTGAGTAGACACTTAAAAGCATCTTCTGAAGATGCCGGCTTGTTTGGCGGACAAAATACAAACAAAATAGAAACTATTGTTTCTGAATTCTTCAAAGACGGCGAAGCAAAAACTATAGACAGATTAAAAGGTTTGTTAACTTCAGAAGGATATGTGGAAGAATATAAAGAAATAGCAGCAGACAAAGACTTAAAAATCGACCCGAGAAAATTTGAAGAATACATTACAAACTTCTACAGCGACACTGTTCTTCCAACGAGATCAAAATTGAAATTATACCTAGAAAAAGTAATAAGCCCAATCATCGGCAGCAAAGCAGAATCAAAATCAACACAAGAAACAACTGCCGTACTTCAAAATATATTCAAAAACAAAAACTTAAAATTCGACAAAGAGCAGCTTGCAGCACTAAAATCAAGCTCATTAGAAGAATCTCAACAAATTCTTCAACAATATATTCAAAGCCTAACAAACGAAGTAGCGTACGATTCAGACAATTACAAAGCTTTGATTAATGAACTTATTAATGCACAGCAAGATGATAGCAAAGAAATAGTTGATATTTTACCTAAACCTATAAAAGGAATAGTTGAAAAAGTCAAACCGGAAACAACACCAAAAGATAAAAAAATAACAAATAAAATGCTTGATTCTATAAAAGGATTAATCGAAAGAATTAGACCAAATACAACAGAAGACAATAAAGAACTTGTAAATGCTCTATGCGGCGAAAAAATCAGTCCTGATGGAATTAAACAACAAAGCCTATTTGGCGGTATTTTACCTGATTTCGTTCAACAACAAAAAACAAATCTCGAAGGCTTCACCTCAAGAATTGCAATTTGTGCAAATTTTGAATCAAGATTAAAAGAAGGCAAAATCACAATTAACGGCGTAGATTTAAGAGCCGAAGAAAACAAAGACCTTCTTGAGGCAGCGAAAAAGATAATCTACAGAGGCAACCAATCATTAATTGAAAACAAGGCCAACATTCAACGTCCAAACCAAAAAGAAGTCTTTAATGATTTGATGAACGCTTTATTTAATCAAGAAGCATTCCAAAACGAACCTGAAGTTGTTAAAAATACAGCAAAAGGATTGCTTGAACAAACGGGCGGTCAAACAGAAAAATACCTAAGAAACCTCGATATAACAGCACAAATTAAAAATGCTGCAACTAATATGTCAAACAACAAAGCTTGGAAAAAGATATTTGTTCCGATGGCTTTGGCTCTTGTTGGGGTAACCTTACTTGTTCAACCATTGTTTGGAAAAATCGACAAAGAATTTCCTGAAGAAAAAGGAGGCAATAAATAATGCTAAATAATATTTCATCGATTAGTCCTCTTTTAAAACAAAGAACAGCAAACACTCAATCATCTCAAGGTGACAAACAAATCCCATCAACACCTATGAGTCCGCTTTTAGCAAAACAACTTGGTGCAGAAAATTATGACCCTAGAGTGAAAGATGCTGTACTTGCACAAACTCAACAAATCCTAAAAACACAAGCTGTTGAAGAAAGCAAAACTCAACCAACTGAATACAAAAACAATCTAAAATACATGCTAACTCATAACCAATCACAAATGTTAGCTGTAATTCCCAGAATAATGAATGCTCAAGATTTAGACGGAAACCAACTTATTCAAGGAAACGAAATCTCCGGAAACCTTGTCAATGCTTTAGATAGATTAGATGAAATCAAAGACGACGGTTTTAACACGCTTCACATGCTTCCTATCCACCCACCGGGAAAAACAAAAGCAATGGGAACAGCAGGCTCATTATACGCACCTTTGGCTTTCGTTTGGAAAGATGGAACACTGGCAGTTGACCCTGAAATCGTTGACACAAATCCAAAAGGCGAAAAAAGACAAAGAATAGAAGAAATATACAAAGAATTATCCGGAAAAGAAATTCAAAAATGGGACAAAAACGACCACACTTTAGGACAAGCAGAAGTTAAATATTTTAACGAAGAATGTCACAAACGTGGTATCTCTGTTATGTTAGACTTGCCTTCTTGTGCTAGTGTAGACTTTGCAAAAGAACACCCTGATTTAATGGCAGTCGATGCAAACGGCAGAGAAAAAGTTCCTCAAGGTTGGCAAGACATTAGGATGTTAAAACCTTTTGAAGACGAACAAAACAGAAAATTAAACAAAGGCCTATTGGACATGCACAAACAATACGTTGATGCTTGTATTGATTTAGGCTTTGATGGTATTAGAGCAGATGTAGGCAGAGCAAAACCTGTTGAATTTTGGAACGTAATCATAAATTACTCTCACGCTAGAGATCCACAATTTGCTTGGCTTGCTGAAACATATACCCACGAAGATGCTTCTCCACAATTAAACATGCCATACGACA
>CAKURN010000015.1 GCA_934675695.1 uncultured Candidatus Melainabacteria bacterium
AGTTGATTTTAAAAACTGCAGAAATAAAATAAAATGGATATTCAATACCACAAAAGACGCCTCAGAGCGAACAAAATGAAACGTCAAATCGCATCAACGAGATTAATGTTGATGCGTATAAGAGGTCTTCTTGCGCTTTTGATTGCTGTTTCTTTTTGTTATTTTGCGTTTTGGGTATTGAAATTGCCTCAATGGTATATAGACAGTAACAAATTAGCTGCACTAGACCCTGAAATAATAGAAATACAAGGTAATGTGCTTACTCCGAAAGAAAAAATTCTAAACGTGGTAAAAAACACTGAGTTGCCTTATACTCAGATATACAGGCTAGATACGAGCGAGCTTGCGGAAAATATTCAAAAACTTCAACCAATCAAAAAAGTCTACATAAAAAGATACTGGTTTCCTGCTCGTTTGATTATAACCGTAGAAGAAAGAAATCTGGTATTTCTTTTGACTCCAAACCTCGAAACAGAGCCAAATTCTGCACTTACGACTGATGGAATATTGATTGACAAAGAATATCTTATATACAATACTTCTCAAAAAGCAAAGACTATATTGACTTATGGGGTGAGAAACGGGCATGACGAAGTTTGGGACAAAAAGAAAGTCGACAAACTCATAGAAATAACAAAAGCGTTTGAATTGTATTCAGGGCTTGAGGTAAAATACATCGACCTTAGAAACGAAAAAGACTGTTATGTTATGTTGGGTGATTTTTTAATTCGCTTTGGCGAAATAAACGAAACCGCTCTTGCCCGCATAAAATGGATTGCTCCGATTATTCCTGAAGCAAATAAAAACAAAGACAACATAAAATACATAGACCTTAGATGGGAAGATTCCAGATATTTCTGTTTGAAAAACAATCAAAATGCAAAAACAACAGAAGAAATAATCCAAAAAACAAAACAAGATAAAAAAGGAATTTTAAAACCCAAAATTGAAGAAAATCCTCCTCAAACAGAAACAAAAGTCGAAATTAAACAGCAAGAAACAAAAGTCGAAACTGTTCCT
Source organism: uncultured Candidatus Melainabacteria bacterium (assembly GCA_934675695.1). GTDB lineage: Bacteria > Cyanobacteriota > Vampirovibrionia > Gastranaerophilales > Gastranaerophilaceae > RUG14156. The sequence continues at coordinate 1,021 of CAKURN010000015.1, forward strand.
GATGAATTGAATTAGTTTTTAATCTAAGCATTTGTTTTTTAATGTATAAACGCCAACCAAAAACGCAACTGCTCCCATCAAAACAAGAACAACAGAAACACCGAATTTTTGGGCAATTATGCCTAAAGGTGACAAAAACAAAGCTCCTAATCCCCAGCTAAAACCTTGCATAACACCACTTACGACCCCTGTATATTTTGGGATAGTGTTTTGAGCGTGGGTTAAAATTATTCCGACTGATAAAAGTATGAAAAATCCTGTCAAAATAAACAAAACGACAGCAATATTTTTGTTGAAGTTTAATACATACAAAAACAACAACAATAGCGGCAAAACGCTCAAAAACGACAATACAACGACGTTATTTGCACCGATTTTGCTTTCAAATTTTGCACTGTAGATTGTTCCTATTCCGCCTGTTATATAAAACAAAGTAACAATCAAACCTATCATAGAAAGGCTAAAGCCGTTTTTTTGCAGCAAAAACGGAATATAAGTACCAAAACTAATGCTCAAAGCCGATTTTATTACAGAAATCAAAGTCAAAAACATACATTTTTTGTTTTTTAAAATTTCTTTCATAATGACGAAAAAGTTTTCTTTAATAAAACAGTCTTTATCAGGCATTTTTGGCACAAAAAAGTACATAAAAATAGAAGCAACCAAGCCAAAAAACGAAAGATAGTATATTTTTTCTATTCCAAAATGATAAACAAAAGAAGTTGAAACATAAGGTCCAATCGCATAACCTATTGTTCCAAGACCCAAAAATATACTCATAACTTTTGACAAATTCGGATTGTTTTTGTTGAAATCTTTGATTAAAGCACTAACTTGCGGGTGAAAAAAGGCATTTCCTATCATACCCAAAAGCAAAAAAGCCAAAAATCCCATAGCAGTCGTGCTTTTTGCACTCATTGGAATAAAAATACAAGTCAAAACCAAACCCCACACCATAAATACTCTGTGTTTGAGTTTGTCTGCGATATAGCCAAAAACAGGCTGCAACATAGAAGAAACTAAATGCCCGAGAGCAATTATAGAACTAATCAGAGCCAAATTTATACCGATTTTGTCTGTTATTAAAGGATATAAAGGGACAAGCATTGCAGCGTACAAATCCAGTGCAAAATGCCCAAAACTAAGACCAAATATCGCTTTGTTTTGTTTGTTCATTATTGTTTTCCTATTTTAGTATTTTAAGTGTCTTATTCCTGTTGCAACCATAGAAATATTCATTTTGTCTGAATATTGTGCAAGTTTGGCGTCTTTTATTGTGCCTGCAGGTTGGATTAAACCAATTGCTCGATTTTGTGCCATAACTTGAATATTATTAATGGTAGAAATCGCTCCATCTGTTGCAACAACAGAATCTTTTGCAGAATCACATATTTTTGAAAAAGCTATTTCTATACTGTCTATTCTATTTCCGACACCTGATGCAATTGCAATAGTTCTTAAATCTTTTGCAATCACAACCCCTGCCGATTTTGTATGTTTTACAACTTTAAAAGCAAAAATCATGTCTTCTAGAGTTTTTTGTTCAGGTTTTAATTTTGTTAAAATTTTAAACGTATTAACATCAAAATCTTTTGTGTTTTTTTCTTGCATTAATGCACCAAAAGGGGTGATTTTTATTTCTTCTTTAACAAAAGATGGAATTTTGTTTAAGGGAGTGTTGATTTTTACGATTTTTAGATTTTTGTTTTTTTCTAAAATTTCCAGACTGTTTTTTGAAAAACTAGGTGCAATAAGCAATTCTACAGGTATTTCTGAGATTTTTTGTGCTAAATCTTCTTCTACTTCTCTTGTAAAAGCAATAGTAGAATTAAAATGCGAAATAGGGTCAGAATCGAGCGTTTTTTCGTATGCATCAGACAATTCTTTTCCCAGTGCAACTGCAGTTGGAACAGTGTTTTTAACAACAGTACAACAAGCAACATCAAAAAACTCAGCTATAATATCGAGTGCAGTTGTAGCGTTTAAAATGTTGTTGTAAGACAAAAAAGAGCCTTTTAAAATCTCATAGTCTATTGTTTCTTCTATTTTGTATAAAGAAGCACTTTGATGAGGGTTTTCGCCATATTTTAATTCTTGTATTTTTTCAAATTCTAATGTTTTCATTGTATTATTCCTTTTTAATACAATTCTACAACAAAATTTGAGTTATTTCTTTTTTTCCAAAAAAACAAAATATTTTCTAAGCAAAAAGTTTCCAAAAAGCCCTATTACATTAGAAAAAGATTTCGCCCAAAAATTGTTCAATCCTAAAGTCAAAAACAACAATGTAGAATAATAATCAACACACCCCATAATAGCAAGAGTGATTATGTATGTAGTAATTTCCATAAACGAAGACCATCTTGCTTTGTGGCGGAATAAAAGCAAAATGCAAAGAAGATAGTTTACGATAGACGCTAAAATGAATGATATAGCAACATTAACAACCAAATTTCCGGAGATTTTTGCAAGAATGACAAAAGTCAAAATATTAACAATAGCACTAATGCCGCCAATAAAAATATACAAAATAAATTGCATTGGAATAGGGGCTTTTGGACCTCCATAATGCAAAATGCAATATAAAGCATGGAAGCCGTCTTTTGCTTTGATTTTTTTGCCTTCTTCATAGCTTCTTGGATTGTAAGAAATCGCACACTCATAGACTCTGTAGTTTTCGTTTGCGACTTTTATCGTGATTTCCGGTTCAAAACCGAAACAGTTTTCTTTTAATGTTGGAGCGAGTTTTTTTATGACTTCTTTTTTAAAAAGTTTGTAACAAGTTTCCATATCTGTAATATCTAGATTTGTGTACATATTAGTCAAAAGAGTCAAACCCTTGTTCATAAATGTATGCCAAAAATAGAGTATTCTTCTTGTATCTCTTTTTAAATATCTTGAACCGTATACTACATCTGCATTGTTTTCTAATAGCGGTTTTAGTAATTTTGCATATTCTAGAGGATTGTACTCGTCATCTGCATCTTGTATGCCGATAAAATCCCCGTTCGCATTTAAAAAACCTGTTTTTAAGGCACTTCCTTTTCCCATATTTTTGGGATTTTGAAATACTTTTGTATTTGAGTATTTTTTTTCTAATTCTTTTGCAATAGAAAAAGAATTGTCTGTAGAACAATCATCAACCAAAATAATTTCAAGTTCTATATTGTTTTCTTTTAGATATTTTTCATTTTGAAGTTTGTTTATTTTTTCTACAATAGAAGAAAGGGTTTTTTCTTCGTTATAAACAGGTACAATAAGGCTCAATGTTTTCATAAAAAAATTTTATCGCATTTTAAAAAACTACACAAGAAATCAATATAAGTTAATGTTTCATTGCTTTTAGAATGATGTTTCTAGCGTTAAGGGCTTCTTCTTTTGTTAAAGGAGGAGTGGATTTTAGTTTGTATTCGAGTTTCAGATTTTCGTACTTTGGAATTGCCATATCGTGATAAGGCAATACATCGAGGGCTTTTATGTTTTTTAAAGTAGAAAGAAATTCGCCCAGTTCTTTTAGATATTTTTCGTTGTATGTAATTTGAGGTACAACCACATGTCTTATCCAAACAGGAACATTATGATTAGACAAATACCTTGCAAAATCCAAAATGTTTTTGTTTGAGTGATTAGTTAGTTTTTTGTGTTCATCGTCATCAATGTGTTTGATATCCAATAGAACTAAATCAGTGTATTTTATTAGTGTATCAAAGGCTTCTGTATTGTTTTTGTTAAACATAATACCTGATGTATCTAGTGCAGTGTGGATATTTTTTTGTTTTGCTAGTTTAAATAACTCAATTAAAAATTCCATCTGCATAGTGGGTTCACCGCCTGTTGCAGTAATTCCGCCTTTACAAAATTCTTTTACGCTTTCGTATTTGTTTATTATTTCTTCTACGGAAAAAAGCTTGTTTTCTTTTGTAGACCAGCTATCAGGGTTGTGACAGTACAAACATCTCATAGGGCAACCTTGAAAAAACACAACAAACCTTACCCCAGGCCCATCTACTGTCCCGAATGTTTCTATAGAATGAATATTGCCTTTTGTTGTCATAATTTCATTATATCAAAAAAATGAATGATTGTTTGGATTTTTAAAAACGCTATAATTAAACAATGATAAAAATAAAAGTTCAAAGATACTATTCTTTAATGTTGATTGTTATGCTCTTTGTGGGGCTTTTGATTCTTTTTTCCGGTTTAGTTTATCTTTTATTTTTTTCAGATATAGATTTTAATGCAAAATCTCGTTCTGATTTATATGAGTTGATTGGGATAGTGGTTTTTGTCGGACTTCCTATTCTTTTTACTATGTTTTTTAACAAAGAAAAATACGTGTCTGAAATTCTCATTTTTGATGAAAGTATCGATATAGTCTACAAAATCAAAGGAAAAGAAGTAGAAAGAAAACAAATTTTTAAAACCGATATAGAAAAATTCACCATAAATACAGAATTAGAACTAAAATCTCAAGGAAGAACCTCTTATACGCTTGCTAAAAATACAGTTAACATAAAAACAAAACAAGAAGAAATAGAGTTTTTCTTTTCTTCTCAAAACAATCTTTTTGGCTGTGCTTATCAGCTGATTTTGGATTTGATTAAATATAGTACGACTATTCCAAACTTTGAATACCATCTTTCAGGTTCAAATATTTACGCAATAAAAGATATCGAATACTTCTGCCAGTTTGGTAAAAGATTGCCTCTGAAAGAAAAAATAAAATTCTCTTTCAATCAATCTCCTTTAATAGGTAAAATACTTCTTGCAATTGTTGCTTTAACGCTTGTTTGTTATTTTGGGTTTAGTATGTTTTTGTTTATGCCATCGGGAAAATTGTCTAATGATGAACAAAATTACATCAATCACTACAACAAAGCTGAAAAACTAAGAATAGAAGGAAACTATACAGAAGCTCTAGAAGAACTATCAAAAGCGGAAGAATATTCTTCTACAACGGCTGAAACATATCTTGAAAAAGCATACAATTACAAAAAACTGAAACAATACGACAAAGGCATAATAGAAGCCAAAGAAGGTCTAAAATACATAAATTCAAAATCAATCTACAACAAATACCACAACTTTAGATTTTTGGGCAAAAAAGATATAGCTCTCTATACAGTGCTTGGCGAAATGTATGAAAAAACAAAAGACTACAAAAACATGAAAGATAGCTACGATTACGTAATCAATCATTGCAGCTATACTTATACAGACGCTTATTTTTATAGAGGAATGGCAGAATATTATTTGCTTGAATTTAATTTAGCCTTGAATGATTTTTTGAAACACAAAGAAATAATACAAAACTACATAAAAGACCAGCAAGAAACGCAATACAAGGCACTTTATCCTACTTATGACAATAGTGATTTAGAAAATGTAGAACTCTGGATACAAGCGACCAAAAAATACGGAAAACTTTAAAAAAAATCTTTCTTTTGTTGTATAATTCTTTAAAAAGAGGAGGAACTATGCATACAAAAGAAGAATTAATGAAATTATATAATTTGCCGCTTGATGAATTGCTTTCTATATCAGAAAAATTGGTCAAAAACGAGGTAGAATTTTGTTCTTTAATTAATGCAAGAAACGGAAAATGCTCTCAAAATTGTAAATACTGTGCTCAATCTTCTCACTACAATACGGATATTGAGTCTTTTCCATTGGTTGAAATGGACAAAGTTGTTGCTTCTGCAAAAGAATCAAAAGAAAACCAAGCATATCGTTTTGCGATTGTAACGAGTGGAAAAACACCGGACGAGGGTAGGGATTTTAGTCTTGAATTAGATATGATTAAAAAAATAAACGAAATGGGACTTTTGTCTTGTGCATCAATCGGAATACTAAATGACGAACAAGCAAAAGCTTTAGCAGATGCCGGTCTTAGACGTTTTCACCACAATATAAACACTTGTCTCTCATATTATCCTGATGTATGCACCACGCATTCGTTTGAAGATAGAGTTAATACTTGTAAACTTGTTAAAAAATACGGTATGGAATTGTGCTGCGGTGTGATTTTGGGCATGGGCGAAACCGTTGAACAAAGAATAGAAATGGCACTCGAATTGGCAGAAATAGAACCTGATTCTATTCCAATAAATATCTTAATGCCTATAAAAAACACTCCTTTTGAAAATTATGGAGATAAAATCGACGAAGAAAATATCTTGAGAACATTAGCTGTATTTAAAATTGCAAACCCAAATGCAGTTTTGCGTTTTTGTGGCGGAAGAATGAAATTGAGTATAGAAAACCAAAAACTTGCACTTAAAAAGGCAGTTGAAGGAATTATGATAGGAAATTACTTGACTACAATTGGTCAAATTCCATCTGAAGATATTAAAATGGTAGAAGGATTAGGAAAGAAAATCTTTAAACCTGAATTAGTAAAATAATCTAATATTTTTAAAAAACTAAATTTAATTTTTAAAAAAACAACTCCTTAAAAAGGAGTTGTTTTAATTTATGCATTTTAAAAACTAACAAGCACCACAGTTGATTTTGTTGTGGAAAGTTCTTGAAATAACATCGTCTTGTTGTTCTTTTGTCAATTTGATAAAATTAACCGCATAACCTGAAACTCTAACTGTTAGTTGAGGATATTTTTCAGGGTGAGCTTGTGCATCTAGTAATGTTTCTTTATTAAATACATTAACATTAAGATGGTGTCCGCCTTTTTCTACGTAACCGTCTAATAAATTTATCAAATTTTCTTCTTGTTGAGTTGTATTCATTTTGTTATCCTTTCAAAGATTGATTAACTATTGACAATTTTCTTCGCAGCAACCTGTATCCAATTCGATTGCCAAGTCGCCCATAAATACTTCGTCTTTTCCAAGAGCGTTTGGAATGATAGAGAAAGTATTAGAAATACCGTCTTGTGCGTCATTGAATGGTAATTTTGCAACAGAAGCTAATGAAGCAACAGCACCATTGCTATCTCTACCATGCATTGGGTTAGCACCCGGAGCTAGTGGGATACCTGCTTTTCTTCCGTCAGGAGTGTTTCCTGTCTTTTTACCATAAACAACGTTTGATGTGATAGTCAAAATTGACATTGTAGGAATAGAATTTCTGTATGTATGATGTTTTCTAATCATTCCCATGAATTTTTTAACCAAATCAACAGCGATTGTATCTACTCTATCGTCGTTGTTTCCATATTTTGGGAAATCTCCTTCAACTTCATAATCTACAACAAGACCGTTTTCATCTCTGATTGTTTTAACTTTTGCATATTTAATAGCTGACAAACTGTCTGCTACAACAGACAAACCTGCAATACCTGTTGCGAAGTATCTTTTTACATCTCTGTCATGTAGAGCCATTTGAGAACGTTCGTAGCAGTATTTGTCGTGCATATAGTGAATGCAGTTTAATGTATTTACATACAAACCTGCTAACCATTCCATCATATCTTCGTATTTTTCCATAACTTCGTCATAGTTAAGATATTCAGATGTGATTGGACGATATTTTGGACCGATTTGTTCTTTTAATCTTTCATCGATACCGCCATTGATTGCATATAACAAACATATTGCAAGGTTAGCTCTAGCACCGAAGAATTGCATTTCTTTTCCTACAACCATAGAAGAAACGCAACAAGCGATAGCATAATCGTCACCATGGGTTACTCTCATAAGGTCATCGTTTTCGTATTGAATAGATGAAGTTTTGATAGAAATGTGAGCTGCATATTGTTTGAAACCATGAGGCAATCTTGTTGACCATAAAACAGTCATGTTTGGTTCAGGAGCAGTGCCTAAGTTTTCTAAAGTATGCAAATATCTGAATGAGTTTTTAGTAACTAATGGACGACCATCAATACCAACGCCGCCGATTGATTCTGTAACCCAAGTAGGATCGCCTGAGAATAGTGAATTGTATTCAGGGGTTCTTGCAAATTTTACTAATCTCAATTTCATAATGAAATGGTCAATCATTTCTTGAGCTTGTTCTTCTGTAATAGTGCCGTTTTTCAAATCTCTTTCAATATAAATATCCAAGAAAGTAGAAGTTCTGCCGATAGACATTGCAGCACCGTTTTGTTCTTTTACAGCTGACAAATAACCGAAATATAACCATTGAATAGCTTCTTTAGCGTTTGCAGCAGGTTTTCTGATATCAAAACCATAAGAATCGCCCAATTGTGCCATTTCTTGCAAAGCTCTGATTTGTTCAGCTAATTCTTCTTTTAGTTGGATTTTTTCAGCAGTCATTTCGCCATCGATTGAAGCGTGTTGTTCTTTTTTGTCTTCGATTAATCTATCGATACCGTATAGTGCAATTCTTCTATAGTCGCCAATGATACGGCCACGACCGTAAGCGTCAGGAAGACCTGTTAAAATTGCAGCGTGACGAGCTTTTCTCATTTCAGGTGTATAAACATCGAAAACGCCTTGGTTGTGAGTTTTTCTGTATTTTGTGAAAATTTCAGAAACTTCAGGATCAACTTCGTATCCATAAGATTTGCAAGAAGTTTCTGCCATTCTAATACCGCCAAAAGGTTGTAAAGAGCGTTTTAGAGGTTTGTCTGTTTGCAAACCAACGATTGTTTCAAGGTCTTTGTCAATATAGCCTGCATCGTGAGAAGTGATTGTTGAAACGATTTTTGTATCCATATCAACAACGCCGCCGTTATCTCTTTCTTGTTTGAAAAGGTCACAGCATTCTTGCCACAATTTTGTTGTAGCTGCTGTAGGGCCGGCTAAAAAGCTTGAATCGCCTTCGTAAAGTGTATAGTTTCTTTGAATAAAGTCACGAACGTTGATTTCTTGTTGCCATTTTCCGCCAACAAATTCACTCGTTCTTTCCAGTACTGCTTGCATTAATTATTTCTCCTTTTTAATTAGTATCTTACATTAATTCTAACATTAAAAAACTTAAAATCTAATTTTTGTTTATAAATATTTAATGTTAAAAAACTGTGATATGATGAATTTATGTTAGTTCAGAATTTAAATAACGAAGAAAAAATTCTAGCTAAAGCCCTAACAAAACTCGTCTGGGGCGATTTGTATTCATCAAAAACTCAACAGCTCCAAAAGCTCATATATGACTACACTTTTGAATATTATGATACAAATCCCGAGTTTTCGTTTGGGATTTTTGAAGACGGATTAAAAGGCTTTATTTTAGCGAGTTTAAAAAATAATTCTAAAAAAATAAATTTTAATTTAGAAAATTTGAATGAAAAAGACAAAATTTCTTTTCAAGAACTGGTTAATTATGTTGAATTGATGAGTTTTGAAACCGAAAAATTAATGAATGACGATGATATTTTTTTGGGGATTTTTGTAAGTATTAAAAAAGGGTTTGGAAAGATTTTGTTAAAAAATTTAGTCCAAAAAGCAAAACAAAAAAACATCAAAAATATCTATCTTTGGACTGATAGTGCTTGTGATTTTGAATATTACAGCAAAAATAACTTTATTTTAGAAAAAAAATTGAACACTTTTTTAAACGAAGAAAAAATAGAAGCAATGATATACAAAAAACCTGTAGATTTTTAATTTATTAACTTTTGTAAAATTTTCTATAAACAAATATTAAATTTAACTGTCTTTTTTACTTATACAAAATGAAAAAGAAAGGAAAGTGTATATTATGATTAGTGCTGTCAATAATTTTTCAAATTATTCTTATCAAACAACAAAAACAAAAGCTCAAAATAAAAATCAATCTTTGACAAAAGAAACCCAATATTCAAACAGCAATTTAAGTTTTGCTTCAAAAAAACTAGGCATTTTTGATTCTATAAAAAATGCATTGACAAACAAAAATTTAACACCCGCCACTAAAATTCCAACTCCGACTGAAACAACTCCAGAAGTTCCAATTACATTTGTTAATAGAACTTCTTTAGACAAAGTAAAAATCGAAAAAGGCGTTTGCACTTATCCAAACGGAAAACCTTTCTCAGGTGAAGTAAAAGGCACTTTAAAAGATGGTGATAATATTAGTTTGGTTTATGATAATGGCATCATAAAATCTAGCGAAAGAAAAGGCTCGAAGAATTTTTCAAAAGAATATTTTACGGAAAATGGTAAAATCTATAGAGTAAATAATAACGATATTTATGATCTTCATTTCGATGAAACAAGATTTACATACGGAAATACAGACAAACTGTCTTCTGTAGAGTTTTCTGATGGAACTTTAAAAACTTTCTACGAAAACGGTAAACCATTAAACGAAATCTATTCAAACGGTCACATCAAACGCTATGATAGAGAAACAGGCAAATTGACGATGGAAGAATTTCCTGATGGCACAGAAAAATTCTATGATGAAGACGGAAACTTATCCCACAAAATTCTTTCTAACGGTACAGAAAAATTCTATGATGAAGACGGTGAAATCACCAAATCAATAAAAATTACGCAAGGTGAAACAATACAAGAAAGACAAACATATACATATAGAAAAGATGGTAGACTCTCTGCTGTAGAATTTCCTGATGGAATAACAAGAACATACTATGATAATGGTAATTTGTTAAACGAAATTTCAAAAGATGGTGTAATTACACGCTATGATAGAGAAACAGGCAAATTGACGATGGAAGAATTTCCTGATGGAGTCCAAAAATTCTATGATAAAGACGGAAATTTGACTGCTCTATATACAGATAGTTCTGAAAGACATTTTGATAGCGATGGCAAAATAACATACGAAGTAACAGCGACAGGAACCGTAAACCATTATGATACTGATGGAAATTTGAGTTTTAAAGTTTTACCTAATGGAATAGAAGTTCATTATGATTCTGATGGTAATGTGATTTACAAAAAATTGCTTGATGGAAGAATAATCGACAACAAATAAAAATTGCTTATTATATATACTAAAAAGGGATTAGCTAAACTAATCTCTTTATTTATTCATCTAAAACAGATTCTTCAATTTCTTCTTCATCTGTATTTTCTTTTGTTTCTTTATCTGTTTTCTTTTTGTATTTAATTTGTTTAAAGTTTATTGAACCTGCGTTCATCACAGCGAGGCTATCAAGTGACGCTCTCAATTGTGCAGAGCGGTCTTGGTATGGAGTTTGTTGGATTTGTTCTTCTTCTTCAGGCATTTCTTGTGCGAAATATTCTCCGCCTTGACCTTGCTTTTCTTCTGACATTTTATTTGCAGAAGCATTGTCAGCTTTGAACATTCCAGAAATGGAAGTGATACCTCTGTTGTCTACCATATTATTTCCTCGTTTTGATAGATGATAGCATTTTTTTACTCAAAAAACAACACTATTTTGTTGTACAAAAACCGTAAAGAAATTTTTTTGCTTCTTTTTTTAAAAAGTTTTTAAGCAATAAATAACGTCATTACAATCTTCTTTTATAGTACTTCTTTCTGGTTATATTAATTTTAGTAAATTTATTCTCATGTACTAATTCTAAATGATTATTTTTTATTATAATTTGTGATATAAATATAATATAAATTGAAAAAATCGGAGGCTTATAAAATTATGACACAAAAAGTAGGGCAATTTGTTTTTATGTTGCACTCGCACCTTCCATATTACAGAATGGCAGGAATGTGGCCATTTGGAGAGGAGTGCTTGTATGAATGTATGGAAGAAACCTATGTTCCTTTATTGAACATGATTTCTGAATTATACGATGAAGGCATTAAAGCAAAATTAACCGTTGGGATTACTCCGATTTTGGCAGAACAGCTTAATGATGAACATTTGAAACAAGGTTTTATTGACTACCTTGACTCACGTATAAAAGCAGTTTCTGAAGATTTGGAAAGATATCCTGATCCGGAAGTTGCACACAGCCAACATTTGAAATATTTAGCAAAATATTATTTTGATTGGTACAACAGAATAAAAGATTTGTTTATCAACAAATTTAACAAAGATTTGATTGCAGGTTTTAAAAGAATGCAAGATTTGGGTTGTATAGAAATTACAACATCAGGTGCAACCCATGGTTTTTCACCGCTTCTTGCAACAG
>CAKURN010000016.1 GCA_934675695.1 uncultured Candidatus Melainabacteria bacterium
CAGCTTGAAAGCGTTAAATACGAAATTCAAAAAGTAGTAAACACTGCAGGTAACGACTCAGGCGTCAAAACAGAAGTATTCAATTTGAATACTACAGTAACAACTATAGGTAACAATGTACAAAACCTTGCAGGAAGCGTTGTTTCTTCTAAAGAAGAAATGCAAAACCTTACAGAAACCGTAAAAGGTTTGGGAAATGAATTAAAAAGCGTCCATGGACTCATCAACGATGAGATTTTGTACAAATCTCACAATCATAGACAAGATTTTGAAAGATATTTAAACGCTGCAAAAGAAGAAATAAAAAACCTCATTATGGGTTTGACAAATTTCAAAAAAGACTTGTCAGCAATAAATTCAGGCAACATAAAAATCTTGCAAGAACCTATTGAGCGTGCTTTATCCGAACTTAAAAACCAAGATATCGGAAAAAACATAAAAGAATTGTCTGACAATTTGAGAGATACGGTTTTTGAAATTCAATCTTCTATCCAAAATATGCAAACGAGCTTGAATGACATAAATTCAGTTTCTTCTATGCAAATTTTGACTCAAATATCGGAAAATATCCCAACAATCGCAGATAGATTAGAAATATTCAGAACTCACGTCGTTACAGAAAACAGTAACAATCTTAGCCAAGTAAGAAGTTCGTTTAATGACACAATCGCAACGCTTCAAAGCAACTTGAAAGACGCTGTAGACAAAATCCAAGACGACACAAAAACAATAAATATAGAAACACTAGACACTCTAAAAGTCGACTTGCAAAAGCTTTCTGACCATTTGATTGATAATGTTGAATCTTTAAACGAAAGAATACAAAAAGAATTTGTCAATTTTAAAACAGATTTTCAAGATTTTTCTTTAAAACAAATTGACAACTTAGACAAAGTCACTGATAAAGTAACGAGTTTGGAAGTCGGTTTAGAAAATTTCACCCAAGATGCTGTTGAAAAAATCAATGACGCAATCAATTCTAACAATGCTCATACTCAAGATATCTTAGATGGAATCAGAGGCGACATTTTAGAAGGCATTTCTAACATCGGAAAAAACAACAAAACTTCTATTTCGTCTTTTGAAGCAAAAGTCGACAAATTGCTCGATAGCTACATTGGGGCGGATTTGGACAATATTGTTGAAAAAAAATCCCTAAGAGAAACTGTCGTCGATATAGAAACAAAAATCGACAGAACAAATCTTCAACAAATCCACAATGCAAAAGAATTGTTGGAAGAAATTCAAACTTCTACTTCTAATTTGTCAATGAAAATCTCAAACATTGAAGAAAGCAAAAACATAGCTTCGATTTTGAGTGCTATATCAAAAATTTCTGAAAAAATGCAAGATTTGGAAGAAGGAAGTTCTGAATTAAAAGAATATTTCAATTCTACAAAAGAAGAAATCGACCAAAAATTAAAAGACAATATCCAAAAAATCTCTATTTTGGTTGAAAAGCCGAAAGACACTTCGCTTCTTGATGCGCAAAATTCAAATATCGACGAATTGTCGGCAAAAGTTCAAGAATATCTCTCTAATTTTGAGTTTTTGAAAGCAAATATTTCTCAAGAAATAAAAGAAAATTTAGAAGGTGAATTTTCAAAAATAGAAAATTCTATCAAAAAAATAAGAACAAACGAAGAAAACTCAAACTATTCTTACACGTTAGAAGATATCGAATCTGACCTTGCAAAAATAAAATTGGCAATCGAAAAACACTCAGCAAACAACGACGAATTAAGAAGCGTTTTTGAAAAAGTTGTTGAATTGAGAACAATGTCAATCGAAAACATCAAGGTAAATCGTGATATAGAGACAGAAATCGGAAATTTAACAGGTTGGTTTAAAGATGTTTCAATAAAAATCGATGATGTTGCAGAAAGAATAGACGAATTGGAGCAAAAAGGTTTTGAAGACATAAAAACTCGTCTTGTTCAAAGCGAAAAATCAAAAAGAGATGTTTTAGAATTTAATGGCAAAATCGAAAACGCTCTCAAACTTTTGATTAAAAATTCTCAAAACCAAGATATCAAAATTGCAGAATTAAACAAAAAAATCGAATTGCTCTCACAAGCACAAACAGAAAGCTTTAACCCTAATCAGTTCATTGATATTTTCTATGAAAACATGACTCAAACAAAAATGTTGTCTAATAGAGTTGAAATTATTGAAAATAAAATGACTTCAATCCAGACAGTTTTGGAAAAATTAATTGGCTATATTGAGCAGTAAGATTTGAATATAAGAATTAAAACTTTTTGTTTATTAAATGTAATGACTTGCTAATTTTTTAATGCTAAAAACTAGCATTAAAAAATTACGTCCGCATAAGTAAATCTTAGTCTTAAGATAACTGTCGACAGGGGGACTTGAACCCCCACGAGTCGCCTCACATGCACCTCAAGCATGCTTGTCTACCAATTCCAACATGTCGACAAAATATCTATTCAATTTTCAAATTTTATTTTACCACAAAAATTAAAAAATTAATCTTCGTGTTTTAATTTTCTATTCATCAATTTGTCCAAAATTTCTTTTGGCGTAATATCTGTATAAACTGCCTCGTAGATTGCGTTTGATACAGGTACTTCTATATTTAATTTTTTTGCAAGTTCGCATAGTGCTTTAGAAGTCTTTACCCCTTCTGCAACTGAACCCAATTCATTTAATATATCATTGATTTTTTTGCCTTTTGCAATCATTGAGCCTACTGTGTAGTTTCTGGAATATGGGCTAGAAGCTGTTGCAATCAAATCTCCCATACCGGATAATCCGTATAGTGTTGCAGGTTTTGCTCCTAGTGCAGTACCTACTCTAACCATTTCTGCCATACCACGAGTCAACAAAGAGCCTCTTAAATTATCCCCCAAATTCATTGCACTAGCAAAGCCGGAAGCTATAGCAATCACGTTTTTGAGGCTTCCGCCCAATTCTACCCCGATTAAATCTGTGTTTGTATAAAGTCTGAATAAAGACGGCACGTTCAACAATTCTTGAGCCTTTTTTGCAACATTTTCATCAACAGAAGCAACAGTTGCAAGCGTCGGGTGCCCTTCTATAATTTCTCTTGCAAGTGTTGGGCCTGATAGAGTTGCAAATTTAATATCGGGTAAAACCTCCAAAATAACTTCGCTCATGCGTTTTAGGGTTGGAATTTCGATACCTTTTGCCAGATTGACTAGAATTTGGTCTTCTTTTAAACCGCCAAGAGCCTTTATTTGTTCACAAACAGGGCGAATTCCCCCTGTAGAAACTACAAGAAGAATAATTTGTGCGTTATCTAATGCTTCTTTTAAATTTGATGTTATGTTTACTTTTTTGTCTAATTGGATTTTTAGGGGCTTTTCTAGCCTTTTTTCATTTATTAAACATTCAGGCAAGTCTTCTTTTCTGCCCCAAACAAAAATATCGTCAAAATTGTTGTTTAATAATTTTGCAATAGTTAAACCCCAACAGCCTGCACCCAATACGGTCAATTTCATTTAATTTTCCTCTTGATTGTCTTTTTTGTCTTTTTCTTTTTCGTCTTGATTTATGAATGGAGTATTTTTTTGCATTTTTACTCTTTGAATTTTTACCCCATCAAGCTCAAGTATAGTATAAACTATGTTTTTATCTTCTACAGTATCATTGAGTTCAGGCTCTCTACCTAAAAGCCCGAAAACATACCCGCCGATTGTTTGAAAATCTTCGTTTGGAATATCTTGGTCATATTTTTCATTGAAGTCTTCGATATTCATTTTGGCTGAAACATTCAATGTATAATCGTCGATTTTTACGATTTCAGGGGTTTCTACTTCGTCAAATTCGTCGTAGATTTCTCCTACTATTTCTTCGATAATGTCTTCTATCGTAACTATACCTGAAATTCCGCCATGTTCGTCCATAACGATTGCAATTTGATTTTTTGAAGAAGTAAAATCAGATAACAAATCAGAGATGAATTTGTTTTCCGGAACAATCAAAACATCTCTCAAAAGCGATTTTATTTCTATGTTTGTATTTCCGTTTTTAATTTCTCTTAAAACATCTTTTGCATTCACGATACCAACGATATTGTCGACATTTTCTTCAAAAATAGGAATTCTTGTGTGCCCTGATTCTATGATTGTGTCAGCCAGTTCGTAAATTGATTTTGTAGCTTCTGAAAAAATTATTTCAGTTCTAGGTATCATGATTTCTTTTACGACAGCATTTGCAAAAGAAAAGAAGTTTGATAGCATAGTCGCTTCGTGATTGTCGATTGCACCTATTTTTTCGCCTTCTTTGATTAATTTGTCTAATTTTTCTTCCCAGTTGTCTTCTTCATCATGAGCAACAAGCTCAATCGCAACATGGTTAACGTTTTTGACGTATTTTTTAATTTTTCTTTCGAGCATTTGAGCAATGTCATCTGCATCTTTCATTTGCGTTTCGGGATCGACTTCTATCGTCATATTAATAACCAGTCCGGAAGTCCCTAAATCCATCGTTTTTAGTTCAGTAACTTGGGTTATTCCATGGATTGTGCTTGCAACATTTCTGATTATTTCTTCTACACGAGGTTGTGCAGATTGGACAGTGAGGCTGCTTACGTTATTTTTTAACAAATAAATCGCAAGAGCAAACAATATAACCCCAATCAATATAGAAGCTATAGCGTCAGGAATATAAGCAAACTGCTGCGGAAGGAATTTTGCCGTTGTGATTGAAAACAATGCTACAAAAACACCAAAAAATGCAGAAGAATCTTCCCACCAGACGAATTTTGTTGTAGGAGATTGGATTTTTCTAATGTTTTTGAATGAAATTATGTATTTTTTTATGATGTTTTTTTCAATAATCTGCAATTCTTCTATAACGGCGTTTGTGGCTGAATTTACTGCCCAAGCTTCAAAACACATAGAAATAACAAGAGCCAAAGCGACATAGTTGTAATTTTTCAATAAATCCATTATTTCTTTGTGATTGATTAATTTGTCAAAACCGTTGTAAATAGCAACAAACGTACCTGCTAACATTAACAAAGAAGCAAACATAGCCCAAACATTAGCTTCCAGTCCATAACCAAAAGGGTGTTCACTGTCTGCGGGTCTAGAACCTCTTTTTATGCCTACCATTAAACAAATACTATTGAAACTATCGACACCACTGTGCATAGCTTCCGCTAAAAGTGCAGAAGATTTTGTAAACATAAAGCAAACAAACTTTACAAGAGCAATTGCAATATTTGCGATAAAAGCTCTCAAGACCGCTTTTAGTTTTGCATCATCGATGTTTTTTGTATTTGTTGCTTCTACTATATTTATACTGTCTGAAATTTCGATATTCTGACCAGATGTTGACATTTTTTATCCTTATCAATAATCAATATGTGTATTTTATTCCTAAAATGTCTTTTTTGCAATTTGTTAAATTTTTTTCTGTTAAAAATTATAAAAAACTTGTATTAAAATATTTTTTCTTATAAAATATATACATAAAGTTATATTTGATAGTGAGAGTATATTTAATATTGCCCTAAGTTATTTTTTTAAAGTGATGGGGATAACGAAATAGAAAGATTGTTCTAATGTATACTAACAAATGCATTAAATGCGGTAAAGAATTTGAAACTAAAAACCCAAAAAGGGTGATTTGTCCTGATTGTTTATATCCAGACAGAGGAACAGCTGCAGCAGCATCTACCCCAACAGTAGATGAAAATGGTGTTGTACAAGATTATTCCAGAGGATACTCTGCAGGTTCCGGCAATCCTGAAGGCTATCAAAGAAGAAGTATGAACCGTCCATACAATAACAACAACCGTCCACGTCAAGGTGGTGGTTTCCAACGTAGAGATTACAATGGCGGCAATGGTATGCAACGTCGTCCTCAAAGACCGATGGGTGCAAGAGGTGGTTTCAACAACAGAAGACCTCAAAGACCTAAACAATCAAGACCACTATTGATAAACAGAGAACAATTGGCTCAAATAGAAGAAATGTACAAAAAGATGCTTCCTTTGCCAAACCCTGATGCACACGAAGTAATCGCACAAGCAGTAGGATTGGAGCCTAAAAAAGTATTTTTTGGAATTAATTTAATCAGACAAAAAATGATGCTTCCAAAAATTCAATTCCCAAAAAGAAAACTTGCAATTACACCTGATCAAATGATGGCAATAAAAAATCTCTATGAACCGTTGCTTCCTTTGCCTCCGATTGGCTGTCACAAAATTCTTGCAGCTCAATTGAAAATGGACGAATGGAGAGTTCACGTTGGGATTGGTTTGGTTAGAAAACAAATGGGACTTGACCGTTGGAACTCTGAAAGAGAAGATTGTCCTGAAGAATTTAAAGTAAAAAAAGAAGAAAAATAAATAAATAACAAAAATTAAAAAGCCTCTCAAATTTAACTCGGGAGGCTTTTTTAAATGGCTTATTTGGTGGATTGAAATAAAACTTAAAAAGGTATAATCGTCTTGTGTAGTATAATTTTGGAAGGATTAGTGTAATGAAAAAGCTATTTAAAAGCACAATGGCACTGATATCTATGTTGATGTTCCAGTCTGTTGCTTTAGCAAGCGAAGCTAATTTAATTGTTCCTGATTTTAAAAATGATTTGTTTAGTTTCAATCTTTTGAAATTTGGAATTTTGATTGCGGTTTTGGGTGCAGTGTTTGGGCTTGTTGAATTTTTTAGAATTAAAAACATAAAAGTTCACCCTGCGATGGAAGCCGTTGGAACTACTATTTTTGAAACTTGTAAAACATATTTGATTCAACAAGGAAAATTTTTAGTAATATTAGAAGTTTTAATTGCACTTTGCATTGCTTATTATTTTGGCGTTTTGCAAAAAATGGGTATAAGTGGTGTTGGATTAATTCTTCTTTGGTCTGTTATCGGGATTTTGGGTTCTTATTTTGTTGCTTGGTTTGGTATCAGAATGAACACTCTTGCAAACGCAAGAACCTCTTTTCTTGCACTTCGTTCTAAACCTCTAAATTGCCTCAATGTTCCTTTAAAAGCAGGCATGAGTATCGGGGTTTTGCTTGTTTGTGTAGAATTGATTTTGATGCTTGTTATTTTACTTTTTGTTCCGGGACATTTAGCCGGTGCTTGTTTTATAGGATTTGCAATAGGAGAAAGCTTGGGAGCTTCTGCACTAAGGGTTGCGGGCGGTATTTTTACAAAAATTGCTGATATTGGTTCAGATTTGATGAAAATACAATTCGGAATAAAAGAAGATGACCCCAGAAACCCGGGGGTAATTGCAGATTGCACAGGTGATAACGCAGGAGATTCTATAGGCCCTTCTGCCGATGGGTTTGAAACTTATGGTGTAACAGGTGTTGCATTGGTTAGTTTTATTTTACTTGCAGTTGTGCCTGAACATCAAATTCAGCTTTTGGCGTGGATTTTCACAATGAGATTTTTGATGATTATTACATCGATTGTTGCTTATTGGTTCAACAATTTAACAACTTGTGCTTATGCAAAAAAATGCGAAAAGAAAAACGAAAGATTCGATTTTGAAAAACCACTGTCGAATTTGGTTTGGTTGACTTCTGTTTTGTCAATCATAATGACATTCGCTGTTTCAAAATGGCTTCTTTCTTCTTTAGGTGGAAATTTGTGGCTTGTTTTGGCTTTGATAATTTCTTGTGGAACATTGGGAGCGGCACTTATTCCTGAGTTTACAAAATTGTTCACATCTCCAAATGCAAAACACACAAAAGAAGTCGTTAGAGCTTCTCGTGAAGGTGGTGCTTCTTTAACTATATTGTCAGGTATTGTGTCGGGAAATTTTTCAGGCTTTTGGATTGGAGCTGTTATCGTTGTTTTGATGGCAGTTGCTTATTTTGCAAGCTTGAATATTGAAAATATAATGGAATACCCTTCTGTATTTGCGTTTGGGTTGGTTGCGTTTGGATTTTTGGGTATGGGCCCTGTAACAATTGCTGTTGACAGTTATGGCCCTGTTACAGACAACGCTCAATCAGTGTATGAGTTGTCTTTGATAGAAGAACAACCCGAAATTCAACTGCAAATCGAAAAAGCGTACGGTTTTACGCCTGATTTTGAAAATGCAAAAAAATACTTAGAAGAAAACGACGGAGCGGGAAATACGTTCAAAGCAACGTCAAAACCTGTTTTAATCGGTACTGCAGTTGTTGGTGCAACAACTATGATATTTTCGTTGATTTTGGTAATTAGAGATACGTTGGGAATTGCTCCAGAAAGTATCTTGAATCTGTTAAATCCATACACATTACTTGGTTTTATTGCCGGTGGTGCTGTTATTTATTGGTTTTCCGGTGCTTCTATGCAAGCCGTTACAACGGGAGCTTATAGAGCAGTAGAATACATTAAAAAGCACATAAAACTAGGCGAAGCTGATGATAAAAAAGCAAATTTAGAAAACTCAAAAGAAGTTGTAAAAATCTGCACGCAATACGCTCAAAAAGGTATGTTTAATATTTTTGTTGCGTTGTTTTCTTTTGCTTTAGCTTTGGCGTTTTTATCGGCACCGACTTGTTGTTCTTCTGATGCAGTTGCGTTTTTCATTAGTTATTTGATTGCAATTGCTGTGTTTGGACTATTTCAGGCTGTATTTATGGCAAATGCAGGCGGTTGCTGGGATAATGCCAAAAAAATTGTAGAAGTAGATATGGAAGAAAAAGGTACACCTCTCCATGATGCTACTGTTGTAGGCGATACTGTGGGCGATCCTTTTAAAGACACGTCTTCTGTTGCAATGAATCCAATAATCAAATTCACGACATTGTTTGGTTTGTTGGCGATGGAAATAGCGATTGCTGAACAGTTTAGGGCTTGTGCTAAAATTGTTGGCGTTGTGTTTTTGATTGTCGCTTTGTTCTTCGTTTTGCGTTCGTTTTATGCAATGAGAATACCTGTAAAAAAGGGAGAATGAAGTTTGTTGAAGTAAAAAATAAAACCCTAAGGTCGGACTTTGTTCGATTTTAGGGTTTTTAAAATATATGAATGATGAAAATATTTGTTTTTTGTTATTTTATATGATTATGAATAGTATTTTTTCAAATTTTGAATTAAAAAGAGCTGGTTTTGTTGCATTATTTAAAAAAGGTGATATTGATAATGCAATTGTTGAATATAAAAAATACAATAAAAAACTGAATAATTTGTTGTTTAGAATTTTTTTTAGAAAACAATATCTGGAAGAACAAAAAACAATAAACAAAATCTTCACAGAAAATATGTCAAAAGCTGCAGAAAAATCACTTTCTGAAGAAAATCTTGAAAAGGCAGCAGAATATTACAACGAAATTTATTTAATAGATAAAAATGATACAAACATTTTAAAAAAATACATAAATTGTTTAGAAAAAATTGAACAATATGACTTAAAATTGATTATTGCAAAAGAATTGTTGAAATTGCAAGATATTGGTGAAAACTACAGAATAATAAGTGAAGCCTACCAAAAAATGAACAAAAATCAAGAAGCAATAGATTTCTATTTCAAATATCTTGATTTTTCAAAAAAAGAATTGATAGAAGCTGATTATAGCAGACTTGGTATTTTGTATTTTGCTTTGTATCATGAAAAAAACAATAAAAAATATGTTAAAAAGTCAATATACTATTTTAAAAAAGCACTTGAAACTCCCGATAGTGACGTTAAAAGAAGAAAAATAAAATTAAATAATTGCATTGCAGCTTCATATTTGATTAGAGATTATGAATTATCTGAGAAATGCTGGAAAGAACTATTCACCTTGGGGGAATTTGATGCTAATGAAAAATTTGCATATAGCACTTTTTGTATCAGAACAGGAAGATTAAAAGAATGGGAAGAAAGTCATGATTCTCGTTTTGAAAAAACGCCACCTGTTGAATATGTAAAAACAGATAAGCCCAGATGGACAGGACAAGAAGATATTTCTAATTCCACTTTGTTAGTTTGTTGTGAACAAGGTTACGGAGATATTGTTTTGATGTGGGGCTATATGAAAAGACTAATTAAAATAGCGAAAAAAGTTATTTTTGTTACTCGTCCCGCTCTTGTTTCTTTATTTAAAAACAATCCATACAATATAGAAGTCTTATCTATTAATGATGATATTAAAAAAATAGACTATGATTATCAAGTTCCTATTTTTTCAATTCCTGCTTGTTTGAAATTGGATAAATCAAATATTTCTGTTGGAAGCGGGTATATCAAAGTAGACGAGAAATTAAGAGAAAAATTTAAAAAAGAATATTTTGACAACAAGACATTTAATATTGGAATTGCTTTTTTGGGTAGTCCATTGGGTGAACAAATAAGGGATATACCACTAGAAAAATTCAAAATTTTTAACAAATTAAAAAACGTTCATTTTTATTGCCTTACAAAAGATGTTAATGATGATAAATTAAAAAAAGTTTTTCCAGCAAAAAAAATCACAAATATTGCAAAATATTTTAACGATTTTAATGATACAGCTGCAGCAATGGAAAATCTCGATTTAGTTGTTTCGGGGGATAATTGTATACTTAATATTGCAGGAGCAATAGGAAAACGTGCTTTTGGAATATTTAATTATCGCTATCATTTTAGATGGAGTGATTTTTTGGAAAACAAAAAAAGACAAGTTAAAACAAACAATGGTTATACGGATATTATTAGAGATGATGTTGGTTGGTATACTTGTGTAAAACCTTTTGTCAATGAAGATTTTGATGATTGGGATACTACAATGAAAAAGGTTTTTAAAGAAATTGAAAAAATAAGGAGCAAAAAATGATTGCTCCTTATTTTATTTTATTTTATTTTGTATTTGAATTATTGTCCGTTTTTCACCAATTCATATAAACTTTCAATATTTTTAAGACTAATTGTTTGACCTACCTGAATATTATTTGCGTCAATTACATTGTCTTCCGCTATTTTAAGCGCTAATTTATATGCTTCTTCATCGCTTATACTAGGCATCGCATCTTTTACAATTCTAGTTAAAGAATCACCTAATTTTACAGTATATTGCATATCTGTAGTTTCGCCTTCTTCACTTATACTAGCTGCTGCTACCTGACCGTCATTGTTTACAGCATCTGTTTGAGAATATGGGTCTTTTATTTCTGTCACAGGATTCCAGCTTGTTTCAGTTGTGTAAGTAGTAGATATAACATCTTCTTTCGATACAATTGTTTCACCTTGTATAAAGTCCGTTACATAGCTTTCTTCTTGTGTTACGCTAACATATTCTTTGTATTCTGTAGTTTCTGTAACACTGCCTTCTACAACTTCTGTTGTATAGCTTTCTTCTTTTACGGTTTGTAAGTATTCATTGCATGTTGTAGTTACATGTTCTTCTCCGGCTTCTGTTGTAACTTTAATTTCATCTTCTGCAGTTACTGTAGTTACTTCACCAGCTTCTGTTGTTGTTGTAACAGCACCAGCTTCCGTTGTTGTTGTAATTTCATCTTCTGCAGTTACTGTAGTTACTTCACCAGCTTCTGTTGTTGTTGTAACAGCACCAGCTTCTACGGTTGTTGTGTATGTATCAGGTTCTGTTACTGTAGTTACGATATCAGGTTCTGTTATTGTGTGAATTACTTGTTCACCCGGTTTTTCTTCCACAACGACATGTTCTTCACCAGGAATTGTTGTAACGTGTTCTTCACCAGGGATTGTTGTAACGTGTTCTTCACCAGGGATTGTTGTAACATGTTCTTCACCAGGGATTGTTGTAACGTGTTCTTCACCAGGAATTACATCAACATGTTCTTCACCAGGAATTGTTGTAACATGTTCTTCACCAGGAATTACATCAACATGTTCTTCACCAGGAATTACATCAACATGTTCTGCTCCAGGAATTACTTCAGAAGTTACTTCCTCTGCACCCGGTTGTTCATCTATTACTTCGGTTACTTCGCCTGTTTCTGGATTGGTAACAGTAGTTATTGTAATAGTAGGTGCACCATAACAAGTATGATATATTACTTGGTCTTCATCTTTTGTTGTGATGTATGTATCATCATCTTTTGTTGTGATGTATGTATCATCATCTTTTGTTGTGATGTATGT